>DASTMB010000085.1 GCA_035714365.1 Mycobacteriales bacterium
GTGAAGTCCGTCACCGTGTCGCGGTCGTGGCCGTCCGCGCTCACCGTGCGCGTGGTCGAGCGGGTGCCGGTCGTCGCCGTCCCGCGACCCGGCTCGATCGACCTCTACGACACCGAGGGGGTGCTGGTGGACCGGGTCGGCCAGGTGCCGCCCGGGACGCCGCGGCTCGCCGTCGCCACCGGCGGCGCGCCGGGCCGCGAGGTCGTCACCGCCGCCGTCGACCTGCTGCGCGCGCTGCCGCCGGCGCTGCGCGTGCACGTGCGCGACCTGCGCGCGGACGGCCCGGCGTCGCTGTCGTTCTCGTTCGCCGACGGCGCGCAGGTGGTGTGGGGGAACGGCGAGCGGACACCCGAGAAGGTGCGGGCGCTGGAGCTGCTGGTGCGCCAGCACGCGCGGCGTTACGACGTGCGCGTGCCCGACCGCCCGGCGGTCGTGCCGCGCTGACCCGCGCGGCGGCGGGCGCGATGCCGCCGCCGCGCGGGTGCGCCTGTGACTAGGAGAGCGAGACCGGCAGGTTGCAGGTGTCGACGGTGCGGACCTGGCGGGGGAGCCGGCTGTAGTACACGTACAGGCCGGTCGAGCCGTCGTAGCACTGCACGACCTCGATGTACGGGGTGTAGTCGCTGGTGCTGACGCAGCCGTTGAGGACGACGTTGCCGTTCGCGTCCTCGACCACGTAGCCGGTGTAGTCGTAGTAGTAGGGGTAGTACTCCGAGCAGGGGACGAGCCGCGGCGTGGCGATCGGCGCGCAGGTGTTGAGGTTCTGCGCGCCGTTGCGGTCGTGGGCCGTGACGCAGACGCGCGGGGAGCCGACGGTGTCGACGGTCGGCACGGGCACGGGCACGTCGGTGCAGGTGCCGGCGCAGACCGGGATCGTCGTCGTGGTCGTGCCGACCGCGAACGGCAGGACGTACTCGACGGTCGGGTCGCAGTAGATGACCACGACGCCGAAGCAGCCGCTCACGGTCTTGGTGGTGGCCTCCGCGGGGGCGGCGACCATGGTGGCGCCGGCGACGAACGCGGCCGACAGCGAGGCCGTCGCGAGGACGCGACGGAGGCGGGCGGGGACGAGCACTGGGACTCCTTCTGACGGGGTGTGGGCAAACGGCGGGACGATTCGCGCTGCGCGCGCGGTCTCCTGCTCCGCGCCCGCGACGGCCGTTCCGACACGCTCGGCGCGGCGTCCTTGACCCCCGCCGAACGCCCTGCGTACTGTGCGCACCACGACCTCAGGTTGACATAACTGTAACCGTCTAGTTGACGGTGAGAGTTGTGGGAGGCCCGGTCGCTTCCCCAGCACCACCCCGTCCGACGCCGCCTTCCCCGCGGCATCGGACGAGCGCGCGCAGGGGGCGACGCACCGCCCCTTCGTGCGCGCCGGCCGGATCCGCGTACGGACGAGAGGCGTGACGAGTGGCGGCACCGCAGAACTACCTCGCGGTCATCAAGGTGGTCGGGATCGGCGGGGGCGGCGTCAACGCCGTCAACCGGATGATCGAGGTCGGCCTCAAGGGCGTCGAGTTCATCGCCGTCAACACCGATGCGCAGGCGCTGCTGATGAGCGACGCCGACGTCAAGCTCGACGTCGGCCGCGAGCTCACCCGCGGCCTCGGCGCCGGCGCCGACCCCGACGTCGGCCGCCAGGCGGCGGAGGACCACCGCGAGGAGATCGAGGAGGTGCTCAAGGGCGCCGACATGGTCTTCGTCACGGCGGGCGAGGGCGGCGGCACCGGCACCGGCGGCGCGCCCGTCGTCGCCAACGTCGCGAAGAAGCTCGGCGCGCTGACGATCGGCGTGACGACGCGGCCGTTCGGGTTCGAGGGCCGCCGCCGCGCGACGCAGGCCGAGCAGGGGATCGAGGCGCTCCGCGAGGAGGTCGACACCCTCATCGTCATCCCCAACGACCGGCTGCTCCAGATCTCCGACAAGGAGGTCAGCGTCCTCGACGCGTTCAAGGCCGCCGACCAGGTGCTGCTCTCCGGCGTCCAGGGCATCACCGACCTCATCACGACGCCCGGCCTCATCAATCTCGACTTCGCCGACGTCAAGGCGATCATGTCCGGCGCCGGCAGCGCGCTCATGGGCATCGGCCGCGCGCGCGGCGACGACCGCGCGGCGGCCGCCGCCGAGGCGGCGATCTCCAGCCCGCTGCTCGAGGCCAGCATCGACGGCGCGCACGGCGTGCTGCTCAACATCTCCGGCGGCAGCGACCTCGGCCTGTTCGAGATCAACGAGGCCGCCGACCTGATCGCGCAGGCGGCGCACCCGGACGCGAACATCATCTTCGGCGCGGTCATCGACGACGCCCTCGGCGACGAGGTGCGCGTGACGGTCATCGCGGCCGGGTTCGACGGCGGCGAGCCGCGGGTGCGGCGCGACCCGGTCGCGACCCGCCGCCCGGTCGAGGCGCGGCGGCCGGAGCCGGCCGTGGTCGACGTCGCCGACGACCGGCTGGACCTGGACGAGGAGGAGCCGGTGCCGGCGTTCGTGCGGGCCCGCACCCCCGAGCCCGAGCCGGAGCCGGTGCGCGTCGCCCCGCGCGTGGAGCAGCCGCGCCGGAAGATCGTGTTCGAGGACAACGACGACCTCGACGTGCCCGACTTCCTGAAGTAGTGGGCGCCCCGGCGCCGCTGGTCGTGGCACTGGCGCCGGGCGTCACCGCCGCGTTCACGACCCGCGCCGGCGGTACCGGCACGGCGCCGTACAACACCCTCAACCTCGCGCTGCACGTCGGCGACGACGACGCGACCGTGCTCGCCAACCGGCAACGCGCCGCCGCCGCGCTCGGCGTCGACGCGGGCCGCACGGCGTGGGCCGAGCAGGTCCACGGCGACGGCGTCGCGGTCGTCACCGAGGCGGACGCGGGGCGCGGCGCCACCAGCCACGGCGACGCGTTCGCCGGCGCCGACGGGCTGGTCACCGAGGCGCGCGGGCTGCCGCTCGCGGTGCTCGCCGCCGACTGCGTCCCCGTCCTGCTCGCCGACCCGCGCCGCGGCCTCGTCGCCGCCGTCCACGCGGGCCGCCGCGGCCTCGCCGGCGGCGTGCTCGAGGTCGCCGTCGGCACCATGCTCGACCTCGGCGCGAAGCGCGAGGACCTCGTCGCCGCGGTCGGCCCGTCGATAGGCCCGTGCTGCTACGAGGTCGGCGACGACGTCGCGGCGGAGGTCACCGCCGTGCTGCCGGTGACCCGCGCGACGACCCGCGCCGGGCGGACCGCGCTCGACCTGCCCGGCGGCGTCCGCCACGTCCTCGCCCGCGAGGGCGTCCGCCGCGCCACCGCCGTCGGCGGCTGCACCGCGCACCAGCCGGGCACGTTCTTCTCGCACCGCAGGGACGGCGTCACCGGGCGCCAGGCCGGGATCGTCTGGCGGTCGTGAGCCGGCTGGACGAGCTCGAACGCCGCCTCGCCGACGTGCGCGCGCGCCTCGCGGCGGCCTGCGCCGCGGCCGGGCGGGACGAGCGCGACGTGATGCTGGTCGCGGTGAGCAAGACGTTCCCGCCGCACGACGTGCTGCTGCTGCACCGGCTCGGCGTGGCCGACTTCGGCGAGTCGTACGACGCGGAGGCCGCGGCGAAGGCGGCCGCGTTGACGCAGGCCGGCGTCACGCCGCGCTGGCACTTCGTCGGCGGCGTGCAGCGCAACAAGGCGCGGTCGGTGGCGACCTACGCCGACGTCGTCCACTCGGTCGACCGGCCCGAGCTGGTCACCGCGCTCGGCAACGCCGCCGCGCGCGCCGGGCGGCGGATCGACGCGCTCGTGCAGGTGCGCTTCGACGACGACCCCGGCCGCTCCGGCGCCGTGCCCGGCGACGTGCCAGCACTGGCCGACGCGATCGCCGCGACCGCCGCGCTGGCCGTCCGCGGCGTCATGTGCGTGGCGCCGCGGGGGGTGCCCGCGCGGCCGGTGTTCGCGGCGTTGCGGGAGGTGTCCGAACGCCTCCGCCGCGACCACCCGGACGCGACGACGATCTCCGCCGGCATGACCGGCGACCTCGAGGACGCCGTCGCGGAGGGCGCGAACTGCGTGCGTGTCGGGACCGCCCTCTTCGGCGGCAGGCCCCCGAAGTACGACTAGACTCCGGGCCGACAGCCGACCGCGGGAAGGGAGCGCCATGGCCGGCGTGCTGCGCAAGACCATGGTCTACCTCGGGCTGGCCGAGCAGGTCGACGACGAGTACGACGACCTCCTCGAGGACGAGCTCGAGCCCACCGGCCAGGTGCGCCGGCTCGCCGCCGACGAGGCGGTGCCCGTCCGCCGGTACCCCGACGCCCGCACCGAGTCGCGCGGCGCCCTCGCGGTCGACACCGACCGCCGCACGCGCCACGTCGAGGAGACGCGCGTGGAGGCGAAGCCCGAGTACCGCATCACGACGTTCGTCCCCGCCAAGTACAACGACGCCAAGGAGATCGGCGAGCACTTCCGCCAGAACGTCCCCGTGATCATGAACCTCACGGAGATGGACGACGACAGCGCGAAGCGGCTCGTGGACTTCGCGGCCGGCCTCACGTTCGGCCTGCACGGCAGCCTCGAGAAGGTCACCAACAAGGTGTTCCTGCTGTCGCCGAGCAACGTCACGGTGTCGGCCGAGGACAAGGCCCGCATCCGTGAGGGCGGGTTCTTCAACCAGTCGTGAACGTGCTCAACGACGTCCTCTACTGGATCGGCGTCCTGCTCTACCTGTACGGCTTCGTGCTGCTCGCGCGCATGGTCATGAGCTGGGTCGTCGTGCTCCTCGACTACCGGCCCACGGGCGCCGCCGCCGTGGCGTTCGAGTTCGTCTACACCGTCACCGACCCCCCGTTGCGGTTCCTGCAACGGTTCATCCCGTCGCCGCGGATCGGGAACGTCCCCGTCGACCTGTCGTTCATCGTGCTGGCGCTGGGCATCTACATCGTGTCCCGCCAGCTGATGGGAGCGTGAGCCGTGCCACTCACTCCTGAGGACGTGCGGAACCGCCGGTTCAAGACGGCGTTCCGCGGCTACGACGAGGAGGAGGTCGACACCTTCCTCGACGAGGTCGAGGTGGAGCTGTCGCGGCTCCTCTCCGACAACGACGGGCTGCGCCAGCGCCTGGAGACCGTCCAGGCGGCGCCACCGCCGCAGCCGGTCACCAGCGAGGCCGAGGAGATGCTGCGGCGCACGCTGCTGCTCGCCCAGCGCACCGCCGACGAGACCGTCGCCGGCGCGCAGGCGGAGGCGGAGCGGATCACCGGCGAGGCCCGCGCGCTCGCCGCGCAGACCGTCCAGGCCGCCGAGCAGCAGGCCGCCGCGTCGATCGGCGACCTCGAACGCCGCCGCCAGGAGCTGGAGCAGCACATCGAGGGGCTGCGCGCGTTCGAGCGCGAGTACCGGACGCGGCTCAAGGCCTACCTGGAGTCGCAGCTCCGCGACCTCGACGGCCGCGCCCAGCCGGACGCGCCGACGATGCCGCCCGCGCCCGCCGCGGGGACGCCGGCGCCGGCCGCCGTGCCCGGGTCGATGTCCGGGTCGATACCGGGCTCGATGCCGGGCGCCGTCCCGGGTGCCGGGCCGGGTGCGGTGCCGCCCGCCGTGCCGACCCCGGCGGTGCCCGCCGCGGGCGGCGTGCCGTCGTTCGCGAGCGCCCCGATGACGTCCGTCTCGTCGGTCCCGCCGGCCGCCCCCGAGGCGGCGGACGAGCCGTCCGCGGAGGGCGACCCGGAGCCGTTCGACATCGACGACGGCGACGGCGGCGTGCCCCGGCTCGCGCCCTGACCGGGCGCGCGGGCAGGGTCTGCGATCCGGACGTTCGGGTAGCAATGCCCTCGCTATGTAGGATGCACGCCGACCTCCAGACCGCTCCACGGTCCTCGTTGCAAAGGTGGCAGTCTTGATCGTCGTCAGTGGCGTGCTCGTGCTCGTCGCGCTCGTGTTCCTCGTCATCGGGCTGGTGGGGAGCGGTCTCGGCTTCATCTGGGCCTCGATCGTGACGAGCGTCGTCGCGGGCGTGTTCCTGCTGCTCGGCGCCCTCCAGCGCCGCGGCGCGCCGGCCCCGGCCGCCGCGTCCGGCACCACGGGCTCCGACATGCTCGAGCACGTCACGGCCGTCTCCGTGCGGCCGCGCGAGGAGGAGGCCGCCGCCCCGGCCGCGGCCGAGCCCGCCGCGGGTCCGGAGGTGTCGGTCGTCCCCGGCCGCCCGCGCTACCACGTCGCCGGGTGCCGGTTCCTCACCGGCCGCCCCGACGTCCAGACGCTGCCGGTCGACGAGGCGCGTGGCGAGGGCTACACCGCCTGCGGCGTCTGCAAGCCGGACGCGGCGCTCGACGCCGCGACGCCGCCGCCCGCCGACGAGCCGGTCGCCGCGCCGGAGCCGGTCGCGGACGAGGTGCCGGACACCGAGCCGGAGCCCGCGACCGACGACACGGACACGCTGACCGACGTCCCGGTGCTCGCCGAGACCGGCAGCACCACGACGCGGGCCCGCAAGGCCCCGGCGAAGAAGGCGGCCGCCGCGCGCGGCAGCCGCACCACCGCGACCGCCGCCGCCGAGGAGGCGCCGGCCGCCGCGCCCGCCAAGGCCGCGGCGAAGAAGGCGCCCGCCAAGGCCGCCA
>DASTMB010000086.1 GCA_035714365.1 Mycobacteriales bacterium
GGCGGGCGGCGGCACGATCGGCTCGCCGACCGTCTCCGCGAACGCCGCCAGCGCCGGCGGGACCGCCGGGGCCGCAGCCGGGGCGGCGGGCGGGGTGCCGGGCGCGCCGGCGCCCGGGGCGGTGCTCGGTGCGGCGGCGCCGGTGCCGGCGCCGGGGCCTCCGGTGCCGGGGGCGGCGGTGGCGCTGGACGCGCCGGCGGTGGCGGCCGTGCCGGGCGCGCCGGTGGCGGGGGTGGCGGGGGCCGGCGGGGCCGCGGCGGCGGGCCGGGCCGGCGGGGCCGCGGCGGCGGGCCTGACCGGCGAGGGCGGGGCGGCCGGTGGGGCCGTCGGGCGGGCGGCGGGCGCGGCCGGGGTGGCGGTCGTACGCCCGCCCGCGGGCGCGGCGGGCGCCGGGGCGGCCGGAGCAGCGGGCGCCGGGCGCGCGGCGGGTGCGGGGGCGACGGAGCGCGCGGGCGCGGCGGCGGGCGTACCGGCCTCGCTGGTCACCGCCTCCCGCGCCGCGGACGGTGGCGCCGACGGCGGCGCGGACGGAGCGGGCGCGCCCGGGGCGGCGGGCGGCGCGACGACGAGCGGGACCGGCGGCGGCGGGGCCTCGCCGGCCTTCTGGCGGCGCCAGCGTTCGGCGTCGCGCTTGTGGGCGGCGCGTTCGCGGCTGGTCTGGAGCATGTCGGCGAGCCCGCGGCGGTCCTTGGGCTTGAGCCCCTCGGCGAAGTCGTCGAGCAGCTCGTGCAGGACCCGGTCGCGGACCTCCTCGAGGTGCTCGTCGCGTTCGGCCAGGTACTGGAGCAACGCCTCCCCGGCGGCGCCGAGGCGGCCGGTGCCGTCGGCGAGCTGCGCCCGCGCGTCCTTCACCGACTCCGACGTCTCGCGCAGCGCCCCGCGCAGCGACTCGATCTCGCGGCCGATCCGCCCGCGGAACTCGTCCAGCTCGGCGGCCGCGGCGCGGTGCGCCTCCTCGACGACCTGCTGGGCGACCTCCTGCCACGACGTCTCGATGCGGCCGATGATCGTCTTGGTCTCGTTGCTGGCGCGGGCGAGCGACTCGATCTGCTTGGCGGCGCCGTCGAGCTCGTGGGCGTGGACGTCGATGCCGCGCTTGATCTCGGCGACGCGGGCGGCGGCGTTGCGGTCGTTCTCGCGGAGCAGCGACTGCGTCTCGGTGTTGCCCTCGCCGATCGCGGCGACGACCTCCGAACGCAGCGTCGCCAGCTCGTCGGTGAGCTGCCGGCGTACCCCGGCGACGAGGTCGGAGAGCTCGGCGCGCAGGTCGGCGACGAGGGTGGCCTGCTCGGACCGCACGCCGTCGAGGAACGTCTGCTGCCCCTCGAGCTGCGAACGCAGCTCGTCCGCGGTGCGCTGGAGGGTGCCGACGAGCTCGGACGAGGCCTGGCGCTGGTCGGTGACGAGCTGGGTGATGCTGCGTTCGAGGTCGCCGCTGACCTCGTCGAGGTGGTCGTGGTGGGAGTCGCGGGCCTCGGCGAGGGCGTTGCCGACGGAGGAGCCGAGGGCGGTGAGGCTGCGTTCGACGGAGCCGGCGAACGCGTCGATCGCGTCGCGGACGGACCCGGCGAGGCCGGAGATGCTCTCGCCGAGGCGGGAGACGACCTCGTCGTCGCCGGCGGCGGCCGCGTCGAGGAGGGTGGCGGCGCTGTCGGCGGTGCGGTCGGCGACGAACTCGCGCAGCTCGTCGGCGCGCGCCTGCACGGCGCTGGCGAGGGTGGCGACGTCGCGGGAGAGGACGCCGAAGCGTTCGGCGGTGGTGGTGGCGCCGTCGCGGGCGAAGGCCTCGAGGCGTTCGGCGACGCCGTCGAGGGTGTCCTCGAGGGCGGCGAGGCGGGCCTCGATCGGCTGGGTCTGCTCGTCGATGGCGCCGGCGAGGGTGCCGACGCGTTCGGCGACGGGCGCGACGGCGGCGTCGACCCGCTCCCCGACCTCGCGGGACACCCGGTCCAGGTCCGAACGCACCGGCGCGACGGCGGTGTCCACGCGCTCGCCGACCTCGCGGCCGACGCGTTCGAGGTCGGAACGCACGGGGGCCACGGCGGAGTCGACGCGTTCGGCGACGCTGCCGACGGCGCTGTCGAGGCGGTCGGCGACGGTGTCGACGCGCTCGGCGACGCTGCCCACGGCGGTGTCCACGCGGTCCGCGACGCTGTCGACGCGGTCGGCGACGCCCGCGACCCGCTCGCCGACCTCGCGGCCGACCCGGTCGAGGTCGGAACGCACCGGCGCGACGGCGTTCTCCAGCCGCTCCCCCACCCGGTCGAGGTCGGAACGCACCGGCGCCACGGCGCTGTCGACGCGCTCGCCGAGGTCGGTGCCGACGCGCGCCAGCTCGGCGCGCAGGGCGGCGACCTCGCGCCGCAGCTCGGCGACGGTGCTCAGCAGCTCGTGCTCGGTGCGGGCCTCCTCGGCCGCCTGCGCCGCGAGCGCCTCAATCCGGCGCGACAGCGCATCCGCCCCGCCCCAGACTTCGGTCATGTCGTCCCCGGTGCTCGGGCGGGCGCGGGTGGGCGCCCGCGCATTCGGAGTTGCGCGGCCTCGCGGCGAGTATAGGAACGACTGACCCCCCGAACGACGGAATCCGGGACCTTCGGCCCGCCGTGTCGAACGGGCCCGGCCGACGGCGGAGAGGAGTCGCGGGTGCGCGCGGACGACCTTCCCGCCGACGTCCTCGACGCCGCGCGGCGCGGGGAGCCGGCCGCGGTGGAGGCGCTGTACCGGCGGTACGCGCCCGCGGTGCTGGCGTGGTTCCGCGCCCGGCTCGGCGACGGGCACCTGGCGGAGGACCTGACGGGGGACGCGTTCGTGGCGGTGCTGGCGGCGCTGCCGCGGTACGAGGGGGGACCGGAGGCGTTCGCCGGCTGGCTGTTCACGCTGGTGCGCCGCGACTTCGTGGACCACCTGCGCCGCACGGCGCGGCGGCCGGAGGTGACGGTCGCCGACCCGCTGCCGAACGGCGTCGTCCCCGACACGGCGGACGAGGTCGTGGCGCGCGACGACCAGGCGGCGGTGCGCGCGGCGCTGGCGCGGCTGTCGCCGGACCAGCAGGAGGTGCTGGTGCTGCGCGTGGTGGCGGGGCTGACGGCGCCGGAGGTCGCGGCGGCGACGGGGCGGACGGTCGGCGCGGTGAAGGCGTTGCAGCACCGCGGCCTGGACAGCCTGGGCCGGCTGCTGGGCCGGGCGCCGGACCCGTATCCCCGGAAGGCGAGCCGGCGCCTGTGACCGTGAACCCCCAGAACGGAGCCCGCCCCATGTCCGAGCCGTACGACGACGCCGTCGCGGCGCTGCGTTCGCTCGCGGTGCCGGAGGACGTGGCGCAGCGGCACCTGGCGCGCCTCGCGGCCGTCGCCCCGGCCCCGGCCGTCGTCCCGCTCGCGCCGCGGCGCGCCCGCCGCCACGCCCTGCGCCTCGGCGCCGGCGGCGTGGTGATCGGCGCGACGCTGCTGTCCGGCGCGGGCGTCGCCGCCGCGTCGACGTCGCGGCCCGGGGACACGCTGTACGGCCTGAAGACCGCCCGCGAGCACCTCCAGCTCGCGATGACCCGCCACGGCGACAGCCGCGCCAGGCTGGAGCTGCGGCTCGCGCGCACCCGGCTCGCCGAGGCCGCCGACCTCTTCCGCGACGGCGAGGCGGACCGCGCCATCGCGACGCTGGCCCGCGCGGACGCGGCGCTCGCGTCGGCCCGCGCGCAGGGCGGCGACGAGGTCGACGCCGGGGTCGCGGCCGAGCTCGACCACCGGGTGGACGTGCTCGGCGGGCTGCTCGCCGGCGGCCTGCCCGCCACGGCCTCCGACGCCGCCCGCGAGGCGCTGACGCGGGCGATCGACCGCGGCGGCCGCCGCGGGTCGCACGGCACGCCCTCGGTGTCGACGCCCGGCGGCGGCCGGCCGTCGCCGCTCCCCACG
>DASTMB010000087.1 GCA_035714365.1 Mycobacteriales bacterium
CGGGGTGTGCCGCTCGCGCGACTAAAGGCGCCCTAGGCGCCCCTAGCGCGAGCGGTACACCCCGCCGGCGCAGAGGGCCGTTACTGCGTCTGCGTGATCGTCGCCGTCTGCTCGGCGTTCGCGTAGGCGACGGAGCCGTCCGAGAGGACGTTCGCGGCGACCGCGGCGTTGACCGGGGCGGCGACGTTCAGGTTCAGGAGGGACATCGCCTCACGGTCCGGCAGCTCCTCGCCCGTCTCCTGGGCGAGCTCCTCGTCGGTGAGACCCTCGGTGAGGTCACGCGTCTCGTCAGACACTCGGGGTACCTCCCAGCATGCCCTGGTCGATGTTCGCGTACTGGTCCGCGTCGGCGTACGCGACCGACCCGTCGGAGAGCACGTTCGCGGCGACGGCCGCGTTGACCGGCACGGCGAGGTTCGCGTTGATCAGCGACATCGCCTCGCGGTCGGGCAGCTCCTCGCCCGTCTCCTGCTGGATCTCCTCGTCGGTGAGGTCGATCTGGTCCTTCGTCTCGTCAGCCATGCTCAGGCTCCTGTCAGGTGGTCTGGGTGATGGTGGCGGTCTGCTCGGCGTTGGCGTACGCCGTCGAGCCGTCGCTGAGGACGTTGAGGGCGACGGCGGCGTTCACCGGCGCGGCGAGGTTCGCGTTGATCAGCGACATCGCCTCGCGGTCGGGCAGCTCCTCGCCGGACTCGCGGTCGAGCTCCTCGTCGGTCAGCTCGTCGCGGACGTCGTTCTCGGCCATCAGGTGTCACCTCTCGTCGTCTCGCCGGCGCCGGTGCGCCGGGTCCGCGCGGAGTGCTGGTCGGCGGTCGTCGTGCCCGTTACGGACACCGCCGACACCCGGCCGGAGCCGGTGTTGACGGCGACCGCCGCGTCGACGTCGACCGCGAGGTTCAGGCCGTTGCCGGACCGGCGGACCGACCGCCGCACACGCCGCGTTGTCATGGCCGCTACGTCCCCGGCCGCCGTCTTACCCACCCGCCACCAATTGCTCGCGAACGGTGACACTGCACCCGGTACCGGGACTGAACAGGTCGAAAACGGACACGACCGGGGTATGCACGAGTCGATCACCTTGCAGCCGGAGCCGAGCTCCGCGGGTGAGGCTCGTCATTTCGTCCAGACGCAGCTCCGCGACCGGGTCGGGGACGACGTCACCGAGGTGGCTGTTCTCTTGACGAGCGAGCTGGTGACGAACGTCATCGTGCACGCGCGCACCCCGCTCCGGCTCGACGTCGACGTGGAGGCGGACGGGCTGCGGGTGGCGGTCGCGGACGACGCGCCGCGCAGCCCGACGCTGCGGCAGGCGCACGCCGCGCGGCTGACGGGGCGCGGCATGACGCTGGTCGACATGCTGGCCGCCCAGTGGGGCGTGGAGCCGACGCCGCCCGGCAAGACGGTCTGGTTCGAGCTGCCCGCTTGAGGCTGCTGGTCGCCGCGGCGCAGGGCTCCCGCTAGTTCCGCGCCGCTGCGCGGCGCTCCCTTAGTCGCGGGAGCCCTGCCCCGCACCGCCCCGCCTTCCTCCGTGCGTGCGTGAACCGCCTTCTCTTGGGGTACTTCGTTCGGCACCCGCCTCTAGGAAGGCCGCGAACACACGTGCCCGCTTCCCGTCTGCCGTCGGACGTCGATGACCTCGTACGGGAGGTGTTCGGCTTCCCGTCGCTGCGTCCGGGGCAGCGCAGCGCGATCGAGTCGGTGCTCGCCGGGCGGGACACGCTCGCGGTGCTGCCGACCGGCTCGGGGAAGTCGGCGATCTACCAGGTGGCCGGGCTGCTCACCGACGGGCCGACGGTCATCGTGTCGCCGCTCATCGCGTTGCAGCGGGACCAGGTCGCCGCGATCCGCGAGCTCGGCGTCGCCGGCGTCGCCGCCGCCAACTCGCACGTCGGCGTCGTGGCGCGGCGGGAGGCGTTCGGGGGGCTGATCGACGGGACCGTGGAGTTCCTCTTCGTCGCGCCGGAGCAGCTCGCCACGCCCGAGGTCGTGCGCGACATCGCCGCCGCCAAGCCGTCGTTGTTCGTCGTCGACGAGGCGCACTGCGTCAGCGCGTGGGGGCACGACTTCCGCCCCGACTACCTGCGGCTCGGCGGCGTCATCGAGGCGCTCGGCCACCCGACCGTGCTGGCGCTGACGGCCACGGCGTCGCCGCCGGTGCGCGAGGAGCTGGTCGGCCGCCTCGGCATGAACGACCCGGCCGTCGTGGTGCGCGGGTTCGACCGGCCGAACATCTGGCTCGACGTCGAGACGTTCACCTCCGAGGAGGCGAAGCGCGAGGCGCTGATCCTGCGCGCCGCCGGCGAGCTCAAGCCCGGCATCGTCTACGCCGCCACCCGCAAGCGCGCCGAGGAGCTCGCCGCCGCCATCGCCGAGATCGGGCTGACGGCCGGCGCGTACCACGCCGGCATGAACGCCACCCAGCGCCGCCAGGTGCAGGACGCGTTCGTCGAGGACCGGCTCGACGTCGTCGTCGCGACCACGGCGTTCGGCATGGGCATCGACAAGCCGAACGTGCGCTTCGTCCTGCACTACGACGTGCCCGACTCGCTCGACTCGTACTACCAGGAGGTCGGGCGCGCCGGGCGGGACGGGCTGCGTTCGGAGGCGGTCCTCTACTACCGGCAGGAGGACCTCGGGCTGCGGCGGTTCTTCGCCGCCGGGTCCGTCGCGGTCGACCCGCTGACCCGCGTCGCGCGGCTGCTCGAGGCCGTCGACCACGGCCCCATCGACCTCGGCGAGCTGCGGAAGGTCGCGCGGCTGTCGTCGTCGCGGCTGTCCGCCGTGCTCGGGCAGCTCACCCACGGCGGCTTCGTCCGCGTCGACCCGACCGGCTCGCTGGAGCTGCTGCCGGACCGGCCGACCGTCGAGGAGGTCGTCGCCGCCGCCGAGCGCGAGGCGGAGACCCGCAAGACGCTGGACCAGTCGCGCGTCGACATGATCCGCGCCTACGCCGAGAGCGCCGGGTGCCGCGGCCGCCTGCTGCTGTCGTACTTCGGGGAGCAGACCGACGAGTCGTGCGGCCACTGCGACCGCTGCACGGCTGGCGTGGACGTCGACGTGTTCAGCGGGCCGTACCCGGTGAACACCCGCGTCGCGCACGCCGAGTGGGGGTCCGGCCAGGTGCTGCGCTACGAGGAGGACAAGGTGGTCGTGCTCTTCGACACCGTCGGCTACAAGACGCTCTCCGTGCGTGCCGTGGTGGAGCGCAACCTGCTCCAGGCCTGCTGATGTACGACGCCATCGTCGTCGGCGGCGGGCCGGCCGGGATCACCGCGACGACGTGGCTCGCGCGCTACCGCCGGCGCGTGCTCATGGTCGACGGCGGCGAGCACCGCAACCGCTGGGTGGAGCAGTCGCACGGCTACTTCTCCCGCGACCCCGCCTCGCCGCGCGCGCTGCTGGAGGAGGCGTGCGCGCAACTCGGCGCGTACCCGTACGCCGAACGCCTCTCCGGCACCGTCACCGCCGCGCGCCGCTCCGGCGACGGCTTCGCCGTCACGGTCGACGGCGAGGAGCACGAGGCGTTGCGGCTGGTGCTCTGCACCGGCGTCGAGGACGAGTTCCCGGAGGTCGACGGGTTCTTCGACCACTACGGCGCGAGCGTGTTCCACTGCCCCACCTGCGACGGCTACGAGGCGCAGGGGCGCGACGTCGTCGTGCTCGGGTGGAACGAGTACGTGGCGGCGTTCGCGGTGACGTTGCTCGACTGGGCGGCGACGGTGCTCGTCGTCACCGACGGCCGCCGCTTCCCCGGCGACGAGGGCGACCGCGTCACGCTCGCGTCGTTCGGGATCCACGTCGTGGAGGACGTGGCCGAGTCGTTCGTGGGGACGCGCGGCGACCTGCGCGGCGTGCGGCTGCGGACGCTCGGCGAGGTGCCGTGCGGGCTGGTGTTCTTCACCGTCGCGCACCGGCCGCGGACCACGCTCGCCGCGCAGCTCGGCGTCGAGACGTCCCCCGAGGGTTGTGTCCTCGTGGACGAGAACGGCGAGACGAACGTCCCCGGCGTCTACGCCGCGGGCGACCTGACCCCGGGCATGCAGCTCGTGCAGGTCGCCGCGGCGAAGGGCGCGGTCGCCGGGATCAGCGCCGCGCAGTCGTTGCGCGGGACCCGGGGAGCGCCGGCGAGCCCGCCGCCGGCGCCCGACCCCGAGGTCGTCGCGCCCTAGTCCTACTTGCCGGGCGTGTAGCGGCGGAGGACGCCGCGGGCGACCTCCTTGGGGCGCTGCTGCTCGCCCATCAGCGCGTTCATGCCGAGCAGCGAACCGGTCAGCGCGGGGATCACCCACTGCAGCGCCTTGAGCTGCTGCTGCGCCTTCGCCACGTCCTCCGGCGTCGACGGCAGCGGCTCGGTGCCGCCCGCGACCGGGACGTCGCCGGCGTTCATCACCTTCTGGCCGAGGGTGCGCGAGTACGCGGTCGCGCCGAGCGCCGCGGCGGTGAGCCCGGCCTTGACGAACGACGTCGTCGCGACGCCCTTCTGGTCCTTCAGGCGCTTCTTGTTCGCGCGGGTCAGCTCCAGCGCGCCGACGACGTGCGCGCCGATCGCGGCGAGGTTGACGGGCGTCCAGCGGGCCCACCCGGCGTTGGCGACGCGCGCGCGCTGGGTCGGGCTGTCGACGTCGGCGGCGGCGCCGTTGACGCCGACGGCGCCCATGAGCGAGCCGCCGAACCAGGCGGCGAGACCGACGTCGTGCATGGTGCGGGACAGCGTCTCGGTACGGGACATGGTGCCTCCACGGCTGTTTTACGGTGTTCTGTCGCGCTACCCGCTCAGGGCGTTCGCAACCGGAGGCTCGGCACGCGCGGCGCCGGTCTGCGACGATCAGGGCCGAGGAGGTGGCCGTGGCCGACTTCGCCGTCGTGGTCTCGCGCGTCGAGGGCCTGTGGGAGGCCGAGCTGCTGCCCGAGCGGCTCGTGGAGGACTTCCCCGGCCTGCTCGCCGCGCTCCGCCAGCAGGTGCCCGGCGACGGTGGCGTCATCGGGCTCGTCAACGTCGCCGACGAGTTCTTCGTCGCCGTCCGCGTCGTCGGCCAGGAGACGCGGGTGCTGCTCTCCGACGTCACCGCCGCCGTCGCGTGGGACCTCGCCGCCGAGGTCGTCGACTGGCTCGGCATCGAACGCCCCGGCGACGACGACCTCGACGACGTCTGGCCCGCCGGCGACCTGTCGATCTTCAGCGACCTCGGCCTGGACGAGATGGAGCTCGGAGCCCTGCTGTCCGACCTCGACGCGTACGCCGACGAGACGTTGCTGCTGCTGGCCCGGCGGCTCGGCTTCGCCGACGCGTACGAACGCGTCGTGGAGCCGGTGTTCCACTAGCATCGGAAGCCCTTCGACCCCCTGCCGGAGCGTTCCACGTGCCGTACTTCGCCGCCGCCCTCGCGCAGTCGCCCGACGGCTGGACCGGGACCGCCGTCGACATGGAGAACGTCGAGGACCTCGACTCCCTGGTCGAGCTGCTGCGCGACCTCGCCGACGGCGGCACCGCGCTGTTCTTCCTCGAGGAGGACGACGAGTACCTCGCCATCGTGCGCGTCGACGGCGACGGCGAGCCGCGGACGTTCATCTCCGACGACCGGGCCGTCGGCCTCTCGCCGCTCGCCGCCGTCGTCATGGAGGACCTCGCCCCGCCGCCCGAGGCCGAGCCCGATGAGGACGACGACGACGGCGTCCGCCCCGACGCCGAGGTCGCCGGCGACGAGGAGATCGTCGCGTCGTACGGCGTGCCCGGGTCCGCGCTCGTCGCGCTCTGCGCCACCGAGGGGATGCTGCCCGCCGACGTCATCACCGCCGTCTGCGAGAAGGCCGGCTGCGCCGACGCCCTCGACGAGCTGCGCGAGAGCTGACCGCTCCGTGGCGCCGTACGGGGCGGCGTCCGCCGCCGAGGTCGGCTGGATGCGCCAGGCGCTTGCTTCGGCAGCCGCCGCTCTCGGGCACGACGACGTTCCCGTGGGCGCCGTCGTCGTCTCGCCGACCGGCGAGGTCGTCGGGCGCGGCCGCAACGAGCGCGAGCTGCGCGGCGACCCGACCGCCCACGCCGAGGTGCTCGCGTTGCGCGAAGCCTCACTCGTGACGGGGTCCTGGCGGCTCACCGGATGCACGCTGGTGGTGACGTTGGAGCCGTGCACGATGTGCGCCGGCGCTGTCGTGCTGTCGCGAGTGGACCGGCTTGTTTTTGGCGCGCTCGACCCCAAGGCCGGTGCGGTCGGGTCGTTGTGGGACGTCGTGCGGGACCCAAGGCTCAACCACCGGGTGTCCGTCGTCGGCGGCGTGCTGGCGGAGGAGTGCGGTGAGCTGCTGCGGTCGTTCTTCGGACCGCATCGCGGACTGCCCGCCTGACCCGGTAGGCTCCCCGGCGGTGGAGTCGCGTAGTGGCCGAGCGCGCACGCCTCGAAAGCGTGTGACGGTGCAAGCCGTCCGTGGGTTCAAATCCCACCTCCACCGCCAACGCTGTTCGTCCGTCAGCACATGCACTTTCGAACATATGTTCGAAAAATATGTTTCGAGAACTGGCCGCTCAACCGAAGGCTCGGCGCGCCGTCCGCAACCAGCCGAGTTCGGCTGATACAACGGACGCGGTCCGGCCGAAAGCAGCAGCCGCCTCTTTCGCGGAATTGACTGCTGGGAGAGCCGCGCGTGGCGTACGCAACCGCGCGGTGCCAGACCTGCAACACGCTGGGGCCGCTTCTGGATTGGACGCCGGGGGCGGCCCTAGTGCTGTGCCGACTCTTGCCTACATCACAGGCGTTGTCAACTAGTTGCGCAACTTCTTGGCAACAGGCGTATTGACGGAGTCAACTAATTGCCTCACGCTTGGCGCGTGTCGGACTTGACAGCGGAGGCCGGCGGCGCTCGTCGAGAGTGGTACACCGTCCGCGAGGCGTCAGAACTGCTTCCCATGACCCAGCAGCAGATCCGGAATCGGGTCAATGGGAGGACGAAGAGTCCGTTGCGTTCCCGCGAGATCGACGGCGTGCTGTACGTAGACGGTGCGCAGGTCGAAGAAGAGCGCGCGGACCTGCTGCGCCGTCTCAACGCGCGCGACGCCCGCGCGCGCACAGGACCGAACGACGCCACCGGCGATCTCGCCGCCCTCCGAGCAGAGATCGCCCGGCTGACAGGCGTCGTGGATGGTCTGCTCGTCGCGGCGCGGGGACACGCCACTGCTACGGCGGGTCATGCCGAGGTCCAAGCGGGCTACATCGACGCGATCCGCAGGGCGACGTTGCCATCGAACGCGGCAGATATCACGAGGTAGCAGGCAGACCGCGCTGAGTCGCGCGGTCGCCCGGGGAAGGGCCGTCATGGCAAGAAGTGCGGTCGGGGGCTCTCGATCGAGTTTCGTATACACCTCCTCCATCCGTTGCCGCGTGGTCGGGCCGCGGTGGCAGTACGTCGAACGCGTCGCCGCAGCGCTCGCGGACGATCCGATCGCTGCAGCGCTCCCTGCGGAGATATCGATCAGCGAGTCGACAGGTGAGTCGCCAGTAGACGGGCTGAGCGGGCTGGTCGCGGCGGCAGCGCGACGTGACCGTTCATTCGAGGTCATCGATGTATGCCTACGGCGAGCGCCCACCGAGATCAGGATGGTCGTCCGCGCACGGTGGTTCGGCGCGCGTTGCGACCTCGTCTGTCGAAGCGAACGCGAGGCTGAAGCGCTGGGCCTGATCGCGCTGGTGCGCCGCCACCTCCGACCGCGTCCGCGACGTTCCGAGCGCGGCCAGCGCCGTCGCCTGTCACGCCTACTTCAGTCCCCGTGGTTCATCGGACTGTCGACCATGGCTCTCGGGCTCGTGCTGGCCGGGTTGTTGAGGTAACTGGAAACGGACGAGAGCACGTGGTCGCCGAGGCGGCGCGGAGGACCACGACCGGGAGCAACAATGCCGCCGGAGCGGCGGCGCGGACGATGGTTCGGGCGACGGAGGCGCACCTGCCGCGAGACTTAGGCGCCGCGGCGGACGGCTGTCACCAGGTGCAGGACCAGGCGTCGGAGATGCACTTGATGTCGGACAGCGGCAGCGTGCCGCACGTGTCGGTGAAGCAGTTGCCGGTCCCGCCGACGACGGCGGAGAGGTCGTCGGTGGTGAGCTCGACGAGAACGTCCTTGCGCAACGTGAGCTTTCGCATGGGCTCTCCCGGTGAGGGTGGCGGAGGTGCGCGCAGTCTTCGCGCGGCGGCGCGCGATCCCCTGCCGCGCGGGCGGCGAAGTAGGCCGGCGGTGTGTTCGGACGCGGGTCAGGCGGGGATAGGGCCCTCGTCGGACTCACGAAAGGATCGCCGATGGCCGAGCGCCAGAGCTACCACGTCGTCCCCTACGTCAACGGGTGGGAGGTCCGCCTCGGCGGCTCCGGTGACGAGCACGGAGCCCTCGGCGCCTGGGACCACAAGGACCTCGCGCTGGCCCGCGCCAAGGAGCTGGCGAAGGAGGCCGAGCTCGGGCAGGTGGTCGTGCACGGCGAGGACGGCCAGATCCAGGAGGAGTTCACCTACGGCGCGGACCCCCGCAACGTCCCGGGGTAGCGCGAACGCCGTGCGGACGAGGCGAGCGGTCCCGGTCACGGTGGCGCTGGCGCTGGCGACGGGGTGCGGGGCGCCCACGGCGCCGCACCGCGCGCCGCCGCCGGAGCAGCCGATCGCGAAGGCCCGCGCCGCGGCGATCGTGAAGGCCGGGCTGCTGCGGGCGAGCGACCTGCCGGGGTGGCGCGCGACGCGGCCGGAGCCGGACAGCCCCGGGTCCGCGGCGGCCGAGCGCGCCCTCGCGTCGTGCATGGGCCGCCCGGCGCTGCCGGCGGACGCCGGCTCGGCCGAGGCGGCGTTCGTGAAGGGCACGCAGGAGCTCGGCGCCGCCGTCTCGGTCGCGCCCACGCTGGCCCGGGCCGACGAGGACCTGGCCGACCTGCGGAACGCCGCGTTCCTCGACTGCTTCCTGAAGGTGCTGCCGAAGGCCCCGCCAGGGGTCGACGTCCGTACCCGGCACATCCCCGCCACGGTGCGCGGCGCGGACGGCGCCGTCGGCATGGCGGTGACGCTGTCCGCGAAGGGACCCCGCGGCTCGGCCAGCGCGGAGTGGGTGGTGATCGAGGCGCACGCCGGGCACGCGGAGCTGTCGGTGTGGACGGCGCGGGACGTGGGCGAGCGGACGATGCCGTCGCCGGCGACGCTCGCCGCGCTGCTGGCGCGGCTGGTCGCGCGCGTCCGCAAGGTCTGAGCAACGACGGAGGCCCCGGGCGCGCAGCCCGGGGCCTCCGTGTGGAGCGAGGGTGTTACGACCCGCTGGTGGAGGTGCCGTTGTCGGCGATCACCGCGGCGTTGGCGAGCTTCGTCGGCTCGATGACGAGCGAACGGTTGCCCACGTACGCCTTGGCCGCGCTGTCCGCGCCGACGGTGTTCGTGTAGAAGTCGGCCCAGACGACGAGGGTGTGGTCGCCGCTGCCCGCGTTGAGGCGGACCCAGTTGAACGCGTTCGCGCTCTTGGTGTCGATGTAGTCACGCGTGCGGTCGATGCCGTCCTGCGACGACTCGGTGTCGGTCACGGTGCGCCGGTGCAGGCGGTCGCAGAAGGTGACCTTGTCGGTCTCGTCGCCGGTGCCGCTGGCGGCCGGGTCCTGCGGCGGGGTGCTGACGTCCTGGATCGGGACGATCTTGCCGTCGAGGGTGGCCCAGACGCGGACGCGGCCGCGCGCCTCGGCGCTCTGCTCGTCGCCGCCGGTGGCGGAGCCGGGGATGACGACGTCGGTGAGGATCGAGCACTCGGCCGAGACGGAGATGAGCAGGTCCTCGGGCTTCGACGTCTTGAACGTCGCCGACATGAGCTGCTGGGTGCCGTTCTGCTGGATCGTCACGGTCTTGGAGCCGGCCGCGACGGCCTTGTTCGCGGGGGTGCCACCGCCGCTGGTGGCGGCGACGCCCTGGCTGACGAAGTAGCCGACGAGGCCGGCGGCGACGACGCCCGCCGCCCACACACGCGATCGGGGGTTACGCATGGACGCGTCCTTCCAGTGGTCTTCGACGGCCGCTGCGGGCCGTCCCCGGGTCGCAGGTGGGTTCGCCCCCTGCACGGCGGACCCTGCTCACGCTCGGTACCGGTGCCGTCACAGCGAACGCCGGCGAGCGTGAGCGGGACGGCGGGCACCTTGCCCGGAGGTGATTCCTGGCAAACCGGACAGGGAGGAAGAATTCGCCGCGTGACGAGGAGTACGCGGTGCGCGACGGCTACGCGCGGACGACCAGCGCGTTGAGCGCCTGCGCCAGCCCGGCCGGCCGCGCGTGGCGGGCGGCGCGGTCGGCGGCGCAGAGCCGCGCGCGCAGCGACACCGGGTCGGAGGCGAACCAGTCGCGTTCGAGGGTGGTGCCGCTCGCCAGGTCGAGGGTGGTCTTGACCTGCTCGCCGTCCTTCGGCGTGGGGCCGGTGACGGCGTCGACGGTGGCGGCGCCGGGGCGGAACTGCACGACCGCCGTCTCGGCGGTGGTGCAGTCGGTGAGCAACGACGTGACCGGGAACGTCCACGACCCGCCGGGCACGGTGGCGACCGCGTCGCCGTCGCCGAGGCAGGAGCCGGCGACCGCGCCGGTGACCGACAGCACGCCGCCGGGGGCGGAGAACCCGAGCACGGTGAACGCGCCCTCGAACCGCGCGGTGCTCCCGTCCGGGAAGACGCAGGTGCCGTAGGCGTTGGCGCCGAGGATGTACTTGGGCGCCCACGCGGGCGTGCCCGCGACGGCGACGACGCCGAGGGCGGCGGTGGCGACGGCCAGGCAGCGACGGGCTCCTCTACCGAACATGCGCACCATCCTGCGCCCGCCACGCCGCCTCCGGCAGCCGAACGCCGCAGGTCTGGCGGCACCGCCAGGGGACCAACCGGGACGCACCGGCGCGAACGGGGCGTGGGAGCGCGCGCGTTCGCCGGACGGGCGGCAACGCCGTTCCTATGGTGGAGGGGCGATGACGACGACGCCCACGGTGGAGCTGCCCGCGCCGCGCGGCACGCACCTGATCAAGACGCCGGACCAGCGGCTGCGCGTGTTCGTGTCGTCGACGCTGGGCGAGCTCGCGGACGAACGCGCCGCCGTGCGGCGGGCGGTGACCCGGCTGCGGCTGGCGCCGGTGATGTTCGAGGCCGGCGCCAGACCCCACCCGCCCAGGGAGCTGTACCGGGCGTACCTCGCGCAGAGCCACGTCTTCGTCGGCATCTACTGGCAACGCTACGGCTGGGTCGCCCCCGGCGAGGACGTGTCGGGCCTGGAGGACGAGTACGCGCTGTCCGGCGACCGGCCGAAGCTCATCTACGTCAAGGCACCGGCGGACGAGCGGGAGCCACGGCTGGCCGACCTGCTGGAACGCGTCAAGGCCGACGACCGCGCCTCCTACCGGCCGTTCCGCACCGCCGAGGAGCTCGAGGAGCTGGTCGCCGACGACCTGGCGGTGCTGCTGACCGAGGTGTTCGAGGTCGCGCACGACCGGCCGGACGACCCGGACCCGGTCCGCATCCGCCCGGCCGCGCTGCCGGTCGCGCCGACGCCGCTGGTCGGCCGCGAGCGCGACGTCGAACGCATCGAGGCGCTGCTCGCGCGCCCGGACGTGCGGGTGGTGACGATCAGCGGCCCGGGCGGGATCGGCAAGAGCCGGGTGGCGCTGGAGATCGCCGAGCGTGCCACCGCGCGCGGCACGACGGTCACCTGGGCCGGGCTGTCCGACGTGGCCGACCCGGCGCTGGCCGCGGTGACGGTGCTCCAGAGCCTGGGCATCCGCGAGCAGCCGGGGCGCGACCCGCAGGAGACGATCGCGGCGGCGATCGGCGAGCGCGAGCTGCTGGTGGTCCTCGACGGCGGCGAGCGCGTGCTCGCCGCGGCGGCGGCGCTGACGACGCTGCTCCGCGTCTGCCGCAACGTCCGCGTGCTGGTGACCAGCCGCGCGGTGCTGGACGTGCGCGCGGAGCACGAGTACCCGCTGGCGCCGCTGGACGTGCCGCCGGAGACGACGCGGCCGACGCTGGCGACGTTCGAGCTCTCCGGGGCGGGGCGGCTGTTCCTCGACGTGGCGCGGGCGACGGTGCCGTCGTGGACGCCGGACGACGCGGACGCGGCGGCGCTCGCGGAGATCTGCCGCGCGCTCGACGGCGTGCCGCTCGCGATCGAGCTGGCCGCCGCGCGCATCCGGGTCTTCTCCCCCAACGCCCTCCGCGACCGGCTGGCGAACCGCCTCGCCGTCCTGACCGGCGGCGCCCGCGACCTGCCGGAACGCCACCAGACGCTGCGCGCGACGCTCGACTGGGACCACGACCTGCTGGGGCCGGACGAGCAGGCGCTGTTCCGGCGGCTGGGGGTCTGCACGGGCGGGTTCACGCTGGAGCTGGCGGAGGCGCTGGCGGCGGCCGAGCCGGCGATCGGCAGCGACCCGCTCGACGTCGTCGCGAGCCTGGTCGCGAAGAGCCTGGTCCGGCACAACGGCACCGGCGAGCCGCGGTTCTCGATGCTCGGCGTGGTGCGCGAGTACGCGCAGGACCGGCTCGACGCGGCGGGCGAGTGCCCGGCGATGCGCGACGCGCACGCGGCGTTCCTCGTGGGGTTCGTGGAGGACGCGCAGCCGTTCGGGACGGAGCAGGCGCGCTGGCTGGACGCGCTGGAGGCCGAGCGCCGCAACGTCCTCGCCGCGCTGCGGCACGCCCGCGACACCGGCGACGACGAGACGGTGCTGCGGCTCTGCGCCGGGACGGCGCCGTTGTGGGAGATGCACGGGCACCTCGCGGAGGGGGCGTTGTGGCTGGGCCACGCGCTGGAACGCTCGGCGGGCGCGCGCAGCGTGGCGCGGGCGGAGGCGCTGGCGGGGGCGGCGCACCTGGCGCGGGCGCGGCTGGACTTCGCGGCCGCGCGCACGCTGCTGGAGGAGGCGTTGCGGATCAACGAGGAGCTGGGCGACCCGCGCCGGCGCGCCCGCAACCTCAAGGACCTCGGCATCGTCGCCGGCGAGGCGGACGACCACGAGACGGCGAGCGCGTACTTCCGCGAGGCGATCGTCGGCTTCCGCTCGGTCGGGGACCGGCGCGGCGAGGCGCAGTCGCTCAACAACCTGGCGCTGTCGACGGAGTCGGCGGGCGACGTGCGAGGCAGCCTGCCGATGTACGCGGACGCGCTGTCGGTGCTGCGCGAGATCGGCGACATGCTCAGCGTCGCCCGGCTGCTCAACAACGTCGGCGGCGCGCTGCGCCAGCTCGGCGCGACCGACCTGGCGCGGGAGGCGATGCTGCGGGCGCTGGCGCGGTACCGCCGCCTGGCCAGCCGGTGGGACGTCACCGACTCGCTGGAGCACGTCGCGGCGGCGGTGCTCGACCTCGGTGACGCGGCGCTCGCGGCGCGGCTGCTCGGCGCGGCCGAGGCGTTGCGCGAGCAGCTCGGGGCGCCGGCGGCGCCGTACCTGGAGCACGCCCGCGCGGCCAACGCCGCCGCCGTCCGCGCCGCCCTCGGCGACCGCTGCGACGAGGAGTGGCAGGCGGGCCGCGCGCTGTCGTGGGACGAGGCGGTGGCGGCGGCGCTGTCGGTGGCGCCGCCCGCGCTGCTCGACCTGGGCGACGCGGAGGTCGACGCCGACCTGGAACGCCGCATCGCCGCGGAGGTGCGCGCGTGACGCGGATCCGCACGCCGGACCAGCGGCTGCGCGTGTTCGTGTCGTCGACGCTGGGGGAGCTCGCGGAGGAACGCGCCGCCGTGCGCCGGGCGGTGACCCGGCTGCGGCTGGCGCCGGTGATGTTCGAGGCCGGGGCGCGCCCGCACCCGCCAAGGGAGCTGTACCGGGCGTACCTGGCGCAGTCCCACGTGTTCGTCGGCATCTACTGGCAGCGGTACGGCTGGGTCGCCCCCGGCGAGGACGTGTCCGGGCTGGAGGACGAGTACGCGCTGTCCGGCGACCGGCCGAAGCTGATGTACGTGAAGGCGCCCGCGCCGGACCGCGAGCCACGCCTGACCGACCTGCTGGAACGCGTCAAGGCCGACGACCGCGCCTCCTACCGGCCGTTCCGCACCGCCGAGGAGCTGGAGGAGCTGGTCGCCGACGACCTCGCGGTGCTGCTCACCGAACGGTTCGAGAACGCGCTGCTGCCGGCCGCGACCCCCGCGCCGGAGGAGCACCGGCCGCACGCGACGCGCGGCCTCCCGGCGCCGTTCACGACGATGGTGGGGCGGGAGCGCGAGGTCGAGGACGTCGTCGGGCTGCTGGCACGGCCCGGCGTGCGGCTGGTCACGCTGACCGGCCCCGGCGGCGTCGGCAAGAGCCGCGTCGCGATCGCGGCGGCGGAGCGGGCGACGGCGCTGTTCCCGGACGGCGTGACGTTCGTCGGGCTCGGCGGGGTGCGCGACGCGGGCCTGGTGGTCGGCGCGATCGCGGCTGCGCTGGCGATCCGCGAGGCGCCGGACCGGACGCCGTTGGAGGCGGTCATCGACCACCTCCGCGAACGCCGCGAGCTGCTGGTGCTCGACAACTGCGAGCACGTCCTCGCCGCCGGACCGCGCGTGTCGGAGCTGCTCGCCGCCTGCCCGGGGCTGCGGGTGCTGGCGACGAGCCGCGCCGTGCTGCGGCTGCGCGGCGAGCACGACGTGGAGGTCGAGCCGCTGCCGGAGGACGAGGCGGTGCGGCTGTTCGTGGAACGCGCCGAGCAGGTCAACCCGGACTTCGACGCGTCGGCGCGCGCGGCCGTCGCCGAGGTCTGCCGGCGGCTGGACGGGCTGCCGCTCGCGATCGAGCTGGCGGCGGCGCGGACGCGGATGCTGACGCCGGCGGCGTTGCTGGCGCGGCTGACCAGCCGGCTCGCGCTGCTGACCGGCGGGCCGCGCGACCTGCCGGAACGGCAGCAGACGCTGCGCGCGGCGCTGGACTGGGACTACGACCTGCTCGACGGCGAGGAGCGCGCGCTGTTCCGGCGGCTCGCGGTCTGCGACGGCGGCGCCGGCTTCGACGCGGTCGAGGCGCTGGCGGCGGCCGGCGGCGGGCTCGGCGTCGACCCGGCCGACGCGGTCGAGTCGCTCGTCGCGAAGAGCCTGCTGCACCGCGACGCGGCGTCGCCGGAGCCGCGGTTCGCGATGCTCCAGACGGTCCGCGAGTACGCGCTGGAACGCCTCGCCGAGAGCGGCGAGCGGGAGCTCGCGGAACGCGCGCACGCCGACCACTTCGCCGGCGTCGTGCGGGAGGTCGCCGACGGGCTGATCGGGCCGGACAGCCGGCGGCTGATGCTGCGCATCGACGCCGACCGCGCCAACATCCGCGCCGCCACGGCGTACGCGTCGCGCAGCGGCGACGTCGGCCTCGAGGTCGCGCTCTGCGCGCGGCTCGCGCCGTACTGGCTGGCGCGCGCGGCGTTCGCGGAGGCGACGCAGGCGGTCGAGACGGCGGTCGCGCACTCGGCCGGCATCACCGTGCCGGACCGGGTGCGGGTGCTCGTCGCGTCGGCGATGCTGGCGCGGGCGCGCGGCGACTTCGAGACCGCGCACGCGCGGATCGAGGCGGCCACCGCCGAGGCCGAGGCCACCGGCAACCTCCCCGGCCTGGCGCGGGCGCACCGCGAGCGCGGCGCCATCGCGTACGACGAGGGCGACGTCGCGGCCGCCGCCGCCGCGACCGAGCGGGCGTACGACGCGGCCGTCGAGGTCGGCGACGACGACCTGGTCGCAAGGTCGCTGAACAACCTCGCGGTGTTCGCGTTCGTGCGGGGCGAGCACGAGAAGGCGCGCGACCTCTACGCCCGCAGCCTCCGACCGTTCGCCCGCACCGGCGACCGCCTCGGCATCGCCCGCGCGTTGATGAACCTCGGCCGCCTGCACCTCACCACCGGCGACGCGGACCGCGCCCGCGTGCTCTCGGAACGCGCCCTCGCGATGTGGTGGGCGCTCGGCGACGAGTGGGACGCGACCGACTCGCTGGACGACGTGGCGTTGCTGCGGCTGGAGTCGGGCGACGCGGTGGCGGCGGCGGAGGTGTTCGCGGCGGCCGCGGCGATGCGGGACCGGCTGGGGGCACGGCTGCCGTTGTCGGAGCTGGGCGAGTACGAGCGCCGCGACGCGCGGATCGCCGCGGCGCTCACCGTCGAGGAGAACGCCGCCGCCCGCGCGCGCGGCGCCGCGCTCGACTTCGCGGGCGCGGTGCGGCTCGCGCTCGGCGAGATCCCGGCGAACACCGTCCTGGACGTCGGTGATGTCGACGAGCTGGCCGGAAGTGTCGGGTAGCCGACAGTTGCCGGTGCCGCACCGGGTCTAGCGTCGCGCGCGTTCCCGCCCACCCCGGGCGCAGACGAGGGAGGAACGCGTGGCGAAGCGGTTCGAGTACAAGTACGTCGTCGAGGGCGTCTCGTTGACGAAGGAGCAGCACGCCGAGGTCGCGCGCGAGGTGCAGCTCGCGGTGCTGCGGACGCTGTCCAAGGTACGGACCAACGGCATCGGGAACGCGCACATCGTCGACGACATCGCCGAGGCGTTCCGCGACGGCGGTACCGCCGGCGGCCGGCTGATCGCCGCGTCGCGGAAGGCGCTCGCGGAGATCGCCAACCTCAAGGAGCCGGTCGCGCAGGTCGAGGCGTCGCGGGTGCGGACGCGCTCCACGCAGGGGTGAGCACCTGCCCGAGCATCGAGGCCGACCTGGCGACGTCGCTGATCGGCGTCGCCGGGCCGGACGGGGTCGCGTACCTGCGCCCGCCGGTGCCGGTGACGCCGGAGTTGCTGGCGTCGTTGCGGGAGGACGAGCCCGACCTGGAACGCCGCTTCCGGTTCGCGGGCACCTGCCTGGAGAGCGGTTGCGGCAACTGGACGGGCAGCCGCTGCTCACTCTCCGACGGCCTGGCGGGCACGCAGGCGGCGGTCGACCTCGGCGCGCCGCTGCCGCACTGCGGGGTGCGCGGGGACTGCCGGTGGTGGGCGCAGCACGGCGCCCGCGCCTGCGCCGTCTGCCCACTCGTCGTCACGAACGTCCCGACGTAGCCGCTTGACCCCACCCCGGGTGCTTCCGGGAAGCGGCCCGCGCACGGAGAAAGCGCAGAACGCTTCCCGATCCGGGCGCGGACGCCGTTCGGGAAGCGTCCTGCGCTTTCCCCGTGCGGGAGGCGCTTCCGGGAAGCGGGGCGTCCCGTTCCGTCAGCAGCGGGCGGGGGCCAGCGTCGGGTCGAGGTCGGTGGGCGGGACGCGCCGGTGCGACGCCTGCTCGTACGCGAACGCGTACGACAGCAGCGCCCGCTCGGCGCGCGCCGTACCGGTGAACGCGAGCCCGACCGGCGTGTCCCCGGTGTACCCGGCCGGCACGATGACGGTCGGGTAGCCGGCGGCCGCGCCGACGTTGGCGTTCGCCGGGCCGAGGTCGACGATCGCGTCGAGACCGTCGGCCGCGAGCGCGCCGTCGATCGCCGCCTGCGCCTGCGCGCGCACCGGGGCGGCGCCGGCCGTGGCGAGGACGCCGTTGCCGGGGGTGGCGTCGGAGGCCTGGAGCAGGTTCTGGCCGTACTTCACCTTGTCCGGGTGCTTGGCGTTGTACGCGATGACGTCGGCCAGCGTCTTCACCCCGGTCGAGGTCCGCGTCGCCGTCGCGAGGTAGTCGTCGAGGCTCCACTTGAACTCGTTCGGGATCAGCCCGATCTCCGCGAGCGACGGGATGCCGGCGTTGCCGAGGAGGTCGGTCTCGACCAGCGTCGCGCCGGCGCGGCGGAGGTCGGCGAGCGCGCGGTCGAACACCTGCCCGCGCGTGCCGGACGGCCGGTTGTCCGCCGACGGCACGCCCAGCCGGACGCCCTTGAGCGCCCCCGGCCGCAACGCCGCCAGGTAGCCGTCCGGCTTCGTCGCGATGGCGGCGAGGACGGCGGCGGCGTCGGTGACGTTGCGCGTGATCGGCCCCGGCACGTCGAACGACGGCGCCAGCGGGATGATCCCCGCCGTCGACGCGAGGCCGAGGGTGGGCTTGACGCCGACGGCGCTGTTCGCGTCGCTCGGCGACAGGATGCTGCCGGACGTCTCGGTCCCGATGGTGACCGCCGCGAACGCCATCGACGCGGCCACGCCGGACCCCGACGACGAGCCGCTGGGGTCACCGCCGGTGTAGGCGTTGACGACCTGGCCGCCGAGCGAGGAGTAGCCGTTCGGCATGGACAGGTCGACCCAGTTCGCGAACTCGCTGAGGTTGGTCTTGCCGAGGATGACCGCACCGGCGGCGCGCAGCCGCGCCGTGATGTCGGCGTCCTTCTTGGGCAGCGCGCCCGCGAGCGCGATGGAGCCGGCGGTGGTCGGCAGGTCGTGGGTGCCGACGTTGTCCTTCAGCAGCACGGGGACGCCGTGCAGGGGGCCGCGGACCGTGCCGTGGCGGCGTTCGGCGTCGCGGGCGAGGGCCTCGTCGACGGCGTGCGGGTTGACCAGGCGGACGGCGTTGAGGTGGCCGGGGCCGTGGTCGTACGCCGCGATCCGCGCGAGGTACGCCCGCGTCAGCGCGACCGACGTGAGCCGGTGCGACGCCATCGCGCGCTGGAGGTCGAGCACCGTCGCGCGCTGGAGGTCCACGCCGCCGGCCGTACGGGAGCAGTCACGCGGCTTCGCGTCGGCCTGGACGGCGGCCAGCGCGGGCAGCGCGAGGACGAGGGCGGCAGCGAGGGTGCGCAGCGGTCGGGCCATGCCCGGAGCGTTCGGCGGCGCCCGGCCCTCCCCTGCCGGACGCGACAGGAGCAGAATCGTCACCGACGAGAGGGGGGCGCCCGATGCGCTCGGCGGACGAGGAGTCGTTCCGGGAGCTGGTGGCCGGGCGGTCGCCGCGCTACCTGCGGACGGCGTACCTGCTCACCGGTGACTGGCCGGCCGCCGACGCGGCGGTGCGCGCCGCGCTGGCGAGGGCGTACAGCTCGTGGCGGCGGCTGCGCGATCACGACGACGTCGACGCGGTCGTCTACCGCGCGCTCGTCGCGGGCGAGCCGTGGTGGCGGCGCGCGCTGCACCGCGACGCGGCCCCGCCGCCGTTGCCGGAGGGCGCGGACGAGCGGGAGCGGCTGCGCCGCGCCCTGCTGCTGCTGCCGTGGCGGCAGCGCGCGGCGGTCGTGCTGCGCCACTACGAGGACCTGCCGGAGACGGAGGCGGCGCGGTTGCTCGGCTGCTCGCTGGCCGCCGTCCGTGCCGGCGCGCGCACCGGCCTGGCGCGGCTGCGTGACGCCGTGGACGATCCGTACGACGGGCTGATGCGAGCGGGGGAGGTACGGCCGTGACCGACGACGCGCGGGTGGTCGCGCTGCTCAAGGACGCCGTCCCGCCGCCGCCGGACCTGCCCTCCGTCGACGCGATCCGCGCGACCGCGGGCCGCCAGCGGTACGGCCGCTGGACCGGCGCCCTCGGCTCGGTGCTGTCGGTGGTGCTCGTCGCCGGCCTGGTGACCGCGGCGGGCGAGCTCGCGAAGGGGCCGCGGGTGCGCCGCGTCGCCGAGCCGGTCACCGCGATGGCGGCGGCGATGGGGCGGCAGGAGTCCGTGGCGTTCTCCCTCACCACCCGGAGGGCCGACCTCTCGCGCGGCACGATGTTCCGCGACATCGAGTCGCCGTTCGACCTGCGGGTCGACGGCCGGTTCGCGCGCGACGGCGACGGCGACGCCACCGTGCGGCTCCCGGCGTTCCTCGCCGACACGCCCTCGGGCCAGCCGCAACGCCTCCTCGTCGTCGACGGCACGATCTACCGGTCGGTCCCGGAGGGGTCGGACCCGCGGCCGAACGTCCACTGGGTCCGCCGCCACGAGGCCGACGGTGGTGTGGCGGCGCGGGTGCTGGACGCGTTGCCGCGGCTGCCGTCGATGCTCACCGGCGCGCGGCCGGTCGGCGACGGCTCGGTGCGCGGCGTGCGCACGGCCGTGTACGAGGCCACGTTGCCGCGGGCGAACGGGCTCCTCGAGGACATCAAGGTCCGGTTCGAGCTCGACCGCGACGACCTGCCGCGGCGGGTCACGGCCGACCTCGCGCTCGGCGTGCTGTTCGGCGCGATGGACTCGTCGGGCGGCCGCTCGCTGTCGGGCGGCCCGACGGTGCACGTCCAGCTCGACCTGTTCGACTACGGCCGGCCGGTCCGGGTCGTGACGCCCCCGGAGAACGAGGTCGCCGACGACGAGCCGCTCGAATTCCCCGTCGGCCCGGACCCCGCCACCGACGAGGTGCACGCCTGCACCGACGGCGCGACCTCGCAGGCGGAGGTCGACGCGTGCCTGCGGGAGTTCGAGGAACGGCTCGGCGACGGCACCGAGTGCGAGGGCCGCTACGACGGCTCGGGCGTGGTGAGCTGGAGCTGCGACGGCCCGAACGGCATGGTCGGCATCGGCAGCGAGACCGCCACGGCCACCACCGTCGACACGCCGCCGTCCGGCACCGGCGGGTGGTCGGGGTACCCGACCGCCTCGCCGTCGCCGTCGCCGTAGCGGAACGACCTCTCTGGCGGAGGATGCGAGATTCGAACTCGCGAGGGGTTGCCCCCAACACGCTTTCCAAGCGTGCGCCCTAGGCCAACTAGGCGAATCCTCCGCCGGGAAGGATAGCCGCCCGCAGCGCCGGAACTGTCGGCTACGCGACAGACGCCCCCGCGCGGGCGCCGCGACACTCGACCGGCGGGGGAGCCCGGCCACGGGCCGATCGCTCCCCCCGCCGGTGTCCGGCCGCGGGTGCGGCCGGCCGCGACGCCCGCCGGCCGCGCACCCTGACGGGGGCGGTGCGCGGCCGGGGCGACGGCCCGGCCCGGCGCCCGGAGCCCCGCTAGACTCGGGTCCAGCCCCCCGTGCGGCGCTCATCTCGTGAACTCCCCCAGGGCCGGAAGGCAGCAAGGGTAAGCGGGCTCTGGCGGGTGCGCGGGGGGTCTCCACTCTCTCCCGGGGAACGCCGTTGACTCTCGCGCTGTACCGCCGCTACCGGCCGCAGACGCTCGCCGAGGTCGTCGGCCAGGAGCACGTGACCGACGCGCTGCGCCAGGCGCTGACCAACGGGCGGGTGCACCACGCGTACCTGTTCTCCGGGCCGCGCGGCTGCGGCAAGACGTCGTCGGCGCGGATCCTCGCCCGCTCGCTGAACTGCGAGCGCGGCCCGACGCCGGAGCCGTGCGGCACCTGCGACCAGTGCGTCGCGATCAGCGCCGGCACCTCGCTCGACGTCGTCGAGATCGACGCCGCCTCGCACGGCGGCGTGGACGACGCGCGGGACCTGCGGGAGCGGGCGTTCTTCTCGCCGGTGTCGGCGCGGTTCAAGGTCTACATCGTGGACGAGGCGCACATGGTGTCCTCGGCCGGGTTCAACGCGTTGCTCAAGGTGGTCGAGGAGCCGCCGGAGTTCCTCAAGTTCGTGTTCGCGACGACCGAGCCGCAGGCGGTCATCGGGACGATCAAGTCGCGCACGCACCACTACCCGTTCCGGCTGCTGCCCGCCCGTGCGATGAGCGGGCTGCTCCAGTCGATCTGCGCCACCGAGGGCATCGCGATCGACCCGCGCGCGGTGCCGCTCGTCGTCCGCGCCGGCGGCGGCTCGGCCCGGGACGCGCTGTCGGTGCTCGACCAGCTCGTGGCGGGCGCCGGGCCGGACGGCGTGACGTACCCGCTCGCGGCGGCGCTGCTCGGCGTGACCGACGCGGCGTTGCTGGACGAGGTGGTCGACGCGTTCGCGGCGCGCGACGGGGCCGCCGTCTTCGGCACCGTCAACCGCGTGGTGGAGGCGGGCCACGACCCGCGCCGGTTCGCCAGCGACCTGCTCGACCGGCTCCGGGACCTGATCGTGCTGCAACGCGCCCCCGACGCCGCCGAGCGCGAGCTGGTCGACGTGCCGCCGGACGAGCTGCCCCGGCTCGGCCAGCAGGCGACGCGGTTCGGCCCCGCGGAGCTCTCGCGCGCCGCCGACCTGGTCTACGCCGGGCTGACCGAGATGCGCGGCACCACCTCGCCGAAGCTCGTCCTCGAGCTGATCTGCGCCCGCGTGCTGCTGCCCGGCTCGGCCGCCGACGAGGCGGCGACGCTGGCCCGCCTGGACCGGCTGGAACGCCGCCTCGCCATCGGCGGCGACGCCCCCGCGGCGCCCGCGACGCCCGCGCCCGCCGCACCGACGGTCGCTGCCGCCGCGCCCGCGCCGGCCACCGCTCCGCCCGCTCCCGCCGCGGCGCCGGCCGCCGCGGCGCCCCCCGCCGTTGCCGCTCCCGCCGCGCCCGCGCCGGAGCCGGTCGCCGCACCCGCCGCGCCCACCCCCGTCACCGCCGCCGCGACCGCGGGCGGCGACCTCGACGCGGCCGCCGTGCGCCGGGTCTGGACCGACGTCCTCGACGCCGTCTCCCGCCGCAAGCGCACCACCCGCGCGCTGCTCGACACCGCGCAGGTCACCGGGCTGGCCGGGCGCGAGATCACGGTGACGTTCCAGACCTCGCCGCTGGCCCGGCAGTTCGAGAAGGGCGTCAACCCCGAGGTCCTGCACGACGCGCTCGCCGAGGTGCTCGGCGTGGACTGGCGGGTGAAGGTGGAGTTCGGCGACGGCGCCGCCCCCCGCGACGCCGCGCCGGCCCCCGCCGCGGCGGCCTCCCCCCCGGTGGCCGCCGCGCCACCCGCCCCCGACTACCCCGGCTTCGAGCCGGGCGACGAGCCCGACGACGAGCCGCCGCCGCCCCCGCGCGCCGCCGGCGAGGAGGACCCGGCGCTCGCGCTGCTGCGTTCGGGCCTCGGCGCGCAGGTCATTGGCCGGGGCGAGCCGGACTAGCGAACTCCGCCTGGTACGACACGTACGGCGAGCTGCTCGCGTACGTCACCCGGTAGGTGCCGCTCGCCGGCGCCGGCCGGTCCGCCAGCAACGTCCGCTGCTCCCCGTCGCAGCGCACCGTCTCGCGCACCCCCGGCCCCGTGACCGTGACCGGCACCGGGCCGAGGCAGCGGAAGAAGAACCAGAACCGCGTGCCCCGCGGGATGTCCATGTCGAACGTGTCGCTGTCGCCGTTGTCGAGCTGCTCCCCGGAGCCGGTGACGCCCTTGAGTCCCGCCGGCAGCTCGATCGGCGGCGTCAGCTCGGACCGCCCGACCGGCACCTGCCGCGCGCCCGGCACCCGGGCCGGGCCGGTGTAGAGGACGCCGCCGCGGGCGTCGGTCAGCGTGTACTCCGGGTCCGCGGTGACGAACCCCGCGTCCACCGCGAACAGCCCGTCCCTGGGCCTGGCCGTCGAGCCCTGCGAGCCGGCCAGCGTCGGCGCGCGCCAGGTCAGCCGCGTGGCGCCCGGCGGCGGCAGCACGAGGAGCAGCGTCGTCACGCCGTGCTTCATGACGACGTCGCCGTCGAGCAGCCAGGCGAGCGGCCGCGTCGGCGCGCCGGGCGCCACCCACCCGGTCACCCGGACCCAGCCGCTGCGGGCGGGCCCGCCACCGTCCGCCGGGGCCGCGATCATCAACGCGAGGTGGCAGCCGTCGCGGCAGACCGCGAACGCCACCACGACCGGCCGGTCGTGCCCGAACGGCGGGTCGAACGGCACGTCCCCGGTGTAGAGCCGGTGCAGCGTCCAGCCGTCCACGCCCGGCCGGACCGGCAGCCAGGCCTGGTCCAGCGCGGCGTCCTCGTACGCGCGGTACTTCCGCTCGCGGTGCGCGGGCCACTGCCGGACCGCGGACGCCATGTCCGCGGGCACCGGCTTCGGCGCGCCGCGCGGCACGAGCACCGGCACGCCCACGACCAGCGCGGCGACGGCCGCGACGGTGCCCGCGACGCGGCGGGCGCGGATGCGGCGGGCACGGGTCACGCTGCGCCGCACCCGCTCGTCCGGCGCGGGCGGCGCGCCCTCGGACAGCGCCCGCAGGCCGCTGCCGAGGTCGTTCTCGTCCAGGGTCGGCATCGTGCTCACCCGTTCCCTTCGCCGGACCAGCCGGACAGCGCGGCGTCCGCGCGGAGCTTCGCCAGCGCCTTCGCGCACTGGCTCTTGACGGTGCCGACGGAGATGCCGAGCGCGGCGGCGACGTCCGCCTCGCTCAGGTCCTCGTGGTAACGGAGCACGACAACGGCGCGCATCCGCCGGGGCAGCCGGGCCAGCGCCGCGAGCAGCGCCGACCGCGCGTCCACGTCCGCCCAGCGGTCGACGTGCACGGTGTCGGGCAGCACGTCGTGCGGCACCTCGCCGCGCCACCGGCGCCGCCACCAGGTGGCGTGCGTGTTCGCCAGCACCCGGCGCACGTACCCCTCGTGGTCGTCGATCCGGTCCCAGCGCAGGTACGACTTGGCGAGCGCGGTCTGCAGCAGGTCCTCGGCGAGCGCCCAGTCGCCGGTGAGGAGGAACGCCGTCCGGTGCAGCGCCGCGCCGCGCGCCCGCACGAACTCCGGGAACGTCGACGGCTCCACCTCGGTCACGGCGCTCCGTTCGGTCGTCAGCACGACCTTCTGGACTACCTGGGTCGCCGTCCAGGTTGCCCGGCTTCGACCGCGTAGGCTCGCAAAGTCACGACCGACGAAGGAGAACGCCATGCGACCCGGCGGCCCGCCGAACATGCAGCAGCTCATGAAGCAGGCCCAGAAGATGCAGCAGCAGCTCATGACCGCGCAGGAGGAGCTGGCCGCCGCGCAGGTCGAGGGCAGCGCCGGCGGCGGGATGGTGAAGGCGACCGTCACGGGCTCCGGCGAGCTGGTGTCGTTGACGATCGACCCGAGCGTCGTCGACCCCGAGGACGTCGAGACGCTGACCGACCTGGTCGTCGCGGCGGTCCGCGACGCGAGCCGCGCGGCGCAGGAGATGACCGCGGAGAAGATGGGCCCGCTCGCCGGCGGGCTCGGCGGCATGGGCCTCCCGGGCCTGGGCTAGCGGTGTACGAGGGGCCGGTCCAGGACCTGATCGACGAGCTGGGGCGGCTGCCCGGCGTCGGTCCGAAGGGCGCGCAGCGGATCGCGTTCCACCTGCTCGCGGCCGACCCCGCCGACGTCCGCCGCCTCGTCGCGGCGCTGACCGAGGTGAAGGACAAGGTCCGGTTCTGCCGGACCTGCGGCAACGTCGCCGAGGCCGACGAGTGCCGCATCTGCCGCGACCCGCGCCGCGACCTGTCGGTGATCTGCGTGGTCGAGGAGCCGAAGGACGTCGTCGCGATCGAGAAGACGCGCGAGTTCAAGGGCCGCTACCACGTGCTCGGCGGCGCGATCAGCCCGATCGAGGGCGTCGGCCCGGACGACCTGCGCATCCGCGAGCTGATGGCGCGCCTCGCCGACGGCGCGGTGACCGAGCTGATCCTCGCCACCGACCCGAACCTCGAGGGCGAGGCCACGGCGACGTACCTGGCCCGGCTGGTGAAGCCGATGGGGCTGCGGGTGACGCGGCTGGCGAGCGGGCTGCCGGTCGGTGGTGACCTCGAGTACGCGGACGAGGTGACGCTGGGCCGGGCGTTCGAGGGGCGCCGGCTGCTCGACGTGTAGGCGTGGCTACTTCTTCGCGGTGGGCGTGGGCGTCGGCGTGGGCGTGAGGTCGGGGAGCTTCTGCACGGTCGTCGGCGGCTTGAACGCGCTCGCCCCCGGCGCCGGTCCCAGCGCGGTCAGCGTCAGCGTCCCCGACGCGACCGAGATGGACGTGGCGACGCCCTGCTCGGCGAAGCAGTACGTGCCGTCCTCGAACCCGCCCTTCTCCGTCGCCGGCGGCGCGCTCGCCGCGCGCGTGACCGCGAAGCACTCGCCCACCGGCAACGCCGGCGGGGACGCGGTCGCCGACGCCGACGGCGTGGCGGAGCCGGTCGCGGACGCGGACGCCGACGGGGCCGGCACCTCGGTGACGACGTAGTCGTTCGGGTTGGTGGCGAGGTCGGAGACGGCGTCGCGGAACAGCCGTTGCACCCCGGGGTCGAACAGCGCCGGCACCTCCTCGCCCGGCCGCGCGACGAGGAAGCAGGTCTTCTTCGTGCCCTTCTGCGAGCAGGACACGGTGCCGCTCCGCAGCGCGAAGAAGCTCGCCGTCCCCTTGGCGACGACGTCGATGCGGTACTGCGGCGGCGACTGGCGGATGCGGATGGCGCCGTGCGCGTTGGAGGGGTGCTGGACGAACTTGTACGTCGCGTCGTAGGCGGCGTTGGCGGTCGCCTGGGCGAGCACCGCGAGCCGCCCGCGCACGCGCCGGCCCTCCGCGTCCGGGTCCGGCGGCTTCTTGTGGGAGGTGCAGCCGGAGAGGACGAGGAGCACGGCGAGGAGAACGCAGCGGGGACGCACGGCACGCATGGTGCCACCGTAGACTCGGCGGGACATGGCGCTCCTCGTCCAGAAGTACGGCGGCAGCTCGGTGGCGGACGCCGAGCGGATCAAGCGCGTCGCCGAACGCATCGTGCAGGCCAAGCGGGCGGGCGACGACGTGGTCGTCGTCGTCAGCGCAATGGGCGACACGACCGACGACCTGATCGACCTGGCGCGGCAGGTGTCGCCGCTGCCGCCGGGGCGCGAGCTGGACATGCTGCTCACCGCCGGCGAGCGGATCTCGATGGCGCTGCTCGCGATGGCGATCGCCAACCTCGGCCTCACCGCGAAGTCGTTCACCGGCAGCCAGGCCGGGATCATCACCGACTCGACGCACGGCAAGGCCCGCATCATCGACGTCACGCCCGGCCGCATCCAGACGGCGCTCGGCGAGGGGCACGTCGTGATCGTGGCCGGGTTCCAGGGCGTGAGCGGCGACTCGAAGGACATCACGACGCTCGGCCGCGGCGGTTCCGACACGACCGCCGTCGCGCTCGCCGCCGCGCTCGGCGCCGACGTCTGCGAGATCTACACCGACGTCGAGGGCGTCTACACCGCCGACCCGCGGCTGGTGCCGAACGCGCGCAAGCTGGACCGGGTGTCGTACGAGGACATGCTCGAGCTGGCCGCGTCCGGCGCGGGCGTGCTCATGCTCCGGTGCGTCGAGTACGGCCGCCGCCAGAACATCCCGATCCACGTCCGGTCGTCGTTCAGCCAGAACACCGGCACCTGGGTCGTCGAGGGGAGCCAGATGGAGCAGGCGATCATCTCCGGCGTCGCGCACGACCGGAGCGAGGCGAAGGTGACCGTCGTCGGCGTCCCCGACAAGCCCGGCGAGGCGGCCGCGATCTTCCGCGCGATCGCCGACGCCGAGGTCAACATCGACATGATCGTGCAGAACATCAGCGCCGCCGCCACCGGCCGCACGGACATCTCGTTCACGCTGCCGAAGACCGACCTGGTGACCGCGATGAACGCGCTGACCAAGGTGCGGGACGCGGTCGGCTTCGACTCGCTGCTCTCCGACGACCACATCGGCAAGGTGTCGCTCGTCGGCGCCGGCATGAAGAGCCACCCCGGCGTCTCGGCGACGTTCTTCGGCGCGCTCGCCGACGCGGGCGTCAACGTCGAGATCATCTCGACCTCCGAGATCCGCATCTCGGTGGTCTGCCGCGACGTCGACGTGCCGGCGGCGGTGCGCGCCGTGCACGACGCGTTCGACCTCGGCGACCCGGCCGGCGCGGTCGCGGTGGTCGAGGGCGGGGCGGTGGCGCCGTGAGGCCGACGCTCGCCGTGGTCGGCGCCACCGGCGCCGTCGGCACGGTGATGCTCGACCTGCTGTCCACCCGACCCGACGTCTACGGCGAGATCCGGCTGGTGGCCTCACCCCGCTCGGCCGGTCGGCGGCTGACCGTCCGCGGCGAGGAGGTCGAGGTCCGGGCGCTGTCGCCGGAGGTGTTCGACGGCGTCGACATCGCGATGTTCGACGTGCCCGACGAGGTGTCGGCGCGGTGGTGCCCGGTCGCCGTCGAGCGCGGCGCGGTCGCGGTCGACAACTCCGGGGCGTTCCGGATGGACCCGGACGTGCCGCTCGTCGTGCCGGAGGTCAACGCGACCGCCGCCCTCGACCGCCCCAAGGGCATCGTCGCCAACCCCAACTGCACGACGCTGTCGATGATCGTCGCGGTCGGCGCGCTGCACCGGGCGTACGGGCTGGAGGCGCTCGTCGTGGCGTCGTACCAGGCGGCGTCCGGCGCCGGCCAGGCCGGCATCGACACGCTGCGCGACCAGCTCGCCAAGGTCGCCGGCGACCCCACGGTCGGCACCGTCGCCGGCGACGTGGCGCGCGTCGCCGGCGACCCCGGGCCGTTCCCGCGGCCGCTGGCGCTCAACGTCGTCCCGTGGGCGGGGTCGCTCAAGGACGACGGCTGGACCAGCGAGGAGCTGAAGGTCCGCAACGAGTCCCGCAAGATCCTCGGCCTCCCGTCGCTGCGGGTGTCGGCGACCTGCGTGCGGGTGCCGGTCGTCACGACGCACTCGCTCGCGGTGCACGCGACGTTCGCGCGGGAGGTCACCGTCGCCGGCGCGCACGAGGTGCTCGCCGCGGCGCCCGGCGTGGAGCTGGTGGACGACCCGGCGGCGCTGGCGTTCCCGACGCCGGCCGACGCGGTCGGCACCGACCCGACGTACGTCGGGCGGGTGCGCCGGGCGCTGGACGACCCGCGGTCGCTGGAGCTGTTCGTCTGCGGCGACAACCTGCGCAAGGGCGCGGCGTTGAACACCGCCCAGATCGCGGAGGTCGTCGCCGCGGAGCTCGCCGAGCGCTAGCCGCGCTCGAACCCGCTCGCGAAGATCCGGCCGAGCACGACCGCCTGCGCGCTCAGGAGCAGCAGCGCCCCGGCCACCCCCGCCCCGAAGGCCGAACGCCGCAGCGTCCGCGCGCTGCGCAGCACCCGCACCGCGCTCGCGACGAGCAGGCCGGTGGCGGCGCCGATGGCCGCCATCACCCAGAACTCGTTGCCGAACGGCTCAAATGTCGCCCCGCCCAGCCCCGCGCCGAGCGCGGCGAGCAGGAACGCCCAGAGAACGAGGCGGCGTTCCCACACGTCCAGGGCGAGCGTCACGCCGAGGACGGCGCCGCCGACGACCAGGCCGTCGGCCGCGTGCCGGAGGAGCTGGAGCAGGGTGCCGCCGCCGGCGGCGGCCGTGTTGAACGACCCCGGGACCAGCGCCGGGCCGAGGCCGCCCATGGGCAGCGACGCGCCCACGGCGACCGCGAGCACCGGCAGCGCGATGCCACGCGACGGCCAGCCGGCGGCCGGCTCGCGCAGGCGCGGCAGCCGGGGCAGCCGGCGCGCGGGCGCCGGCGCGGGCTCCTCCGGCTCGTCCCAGTGCGACGTGGTGCCCACCACCTCGGACCGCGACCACGCCGACTGCGGCAGCGAGACCGGCTCCTCCACGACGCCGTCGTCGTCGTCCTCCTCGTCGAGGTCGGCGCCGTCGTCGTCCGCCGCGGGCGCCGTGTCGTCGCGCGCGAACGCCACGAACACCAGCCCCGCGACGGTCGTCACCGCGAGCAGCACGAGGTCGAACACGTGCCGGCCCTTGTCCTCCTCGAAGAAGTCCCGGATGCTCACGATCGACGCGATGCTCTGGATGCGCGCCACGGCCGAGCCGGCGACGGCGAGCAGCAACGCAGCGCCCATCGCGACCGCGGCGTGCCGCAGCCAGCGCCGGGTGTCGTCGAGCAGCACCCAGACGCCCAGCAGCAGGAGCACGGCGCCCGCGTCGACGAGCCCGAACCAGTGGTTGACCTGCGCCTCGCCGAACACGGCACCCCCTCGTGGTCATGCGCGAGGGCCGCCCCGAAGGACGGCCCTCGCGAGAGTCGGGATGGGGAGATTCGAACTCCCGGCCTCCACGTCCCGAACGTGGCGCGCTAACCAAGCTGCGCTACATCCCGATGCAGCACGCGGGAGTCTAGCGGGTGCCGTCGCGCGGCGTCAGCGTCAGCAACGCCGCCTCCGGGCGGCAGGCGAACCGCACCGGCGCGTACGGGCTGGTGCCGAGCCCGGCGGAGACGTGCAGCCAGGCCCGGCCGTACCGCGACAGGCCGCGCGCGCGGGCCCGGTCGATGCCGCAGTTCGTCACCAGCGCCCCAACCCCGGGCACGCGGAGCTGACCGCCGTGGGTGTGGCCGCAGAGCAGCAGGTCGAACCCGCTGCGCGCGAACCGGTCCAGCGCCCGCGGCTCCGGCGCGTGCACCAGCGCCAGGTGCAGCGGCAGCGCCGGGTCGACCGGCGGGTCCGCCACCGCGAGCCGGTCACGCTTGAGGTGCGGGTCGTCCACCCCCGCCACCTCCACCTCCAGCCCGCCCACCCGCATCGTGCGGCGGGCGTTGGTGAGGTCGTGCCAGCCGAGCGCGGTGAACCCGGCCACCAGCTCCCGCCACGGCAGCGGCTCGCCGACCACCCGCTTGTGCCGCGGCTTGAAGTACAGGAACGGGTTCTTCGGCCGCGGCGCGTAGTAGTCGTTCGAGCCGAGCACGAACACCCCCGGCACGCCGCGCAGCGGCTCCATCGCGTCGAGCATCGCCGCGACGCCGTCCGGGCCGGCCAGGTTGTCGCCGGTCGTCACCACCAGGTCCGGCGCCTCGCGCGCCAGCCCCCGCAGGAACGCCCGCTTGCCCCGCTGCCGGGCCAGCAGGTGCACGTCGCTGACGTGCAGCACCCGCAACGGCGCCGTCCCCTCCGGCAGCACCGGGACGGTCCGGCGGCGCAGCGTGAACGCGTTGCGCTCCACCCCGGCGGCGTACCCGACCGTCGCGACGCCGAGGCCGGCGGCGGCGAGGGGGACGGCGAGGGCGGGGCGCACGAAATCCATGATTCCCTACGCCCGGCCGTCTGACAGGATCGGGCGCATGGGCGAGCTCAAGGACCGGCTCCAGCAGGACCTCACCACCGCGATGAAGGCGCGCGACGAGCTGCGGACGGCGACGTTGCGTATGGTGCTGACGGCGGTGAAGACCGAGGAGGTCTCCGGTGGCGCCGCGCGCGAGCTCGGCGACGACGAGGTGCTCAAGGTGCTGGCGCGCGAGGCGAAGAAGCGGCGCGAGTCGGCGGAGGCGTACGTTAGCGCGGGGCGGCAGGAGCTGGCCGACCGCGAGGTCGCGGAGGGCGCGGTCATCGACGCGTACCTGCCCGCGCAGCTCTCCGACGACGAGCTGGCGGCGCTGGTCGCGGCGGCGGTCGCCGAGGCGGGTGCCACCGGCCCGCAGCAGATGGGCGCGGTGATGAAGCTCGTGACGCCGCGCGTCGCCGGCCGCGCCGAGGGCGGCCGCGTCGCCGCCGCCGTGAAGCGCGCGCTCGCCGGCGGGTGACGGCTATCCTGGTGGACCGGACGGGATTCGAACCCGCTCAGGGCACTTGATGAGGGCGCGCCTGGCTCCGAAGCCCCGGCCCGGGGCCCGGGCAAGCCGTTCCAGCGGCTCGCCCGGGCCGACTCACGTCGTGACCTCCTCCTTCTCCGCGTGCAGCAGCTCGCGTGCGGCGGCCAGGACGGCGTTGAGGCCGGCGAGGGTGACGGTCCCGCCGCCGCCGCTGGGCGAGGCGGACGAGTCGTAGGTCGGCTCCCACTCCAGGTCGGCAGCGGCGACGATCGCCCGCGCCATCACCGGCTTCGGCGACATCAGGTCGACCGGCAGCCGGAACCGCTCCGCGACCATCTGGAAGACCGCCTTCGGCTCGGTGCTGCCGCGACTCATCGCGGGCGCCGGACGACCGACGAGAGCGGCGATCATCTCGACCGCCTCCGCCTTCGTCCGCGCGCGCCCGTCCACGACCTCCGCCCGCTGAGCCACCCGGGCCCGCAGCGCATCGACGAACGCCGCCCGCGCCTGCGGGGCGGGGTTGACCGTGACGCCGGACCGTTCGCCCCGCTGACCCAGGACGACGCCGCGGCGGACCCACTCCTCGTTGTCCCGCGCGAAGAAGGCACCGTCGGCGAGCACGTCGAGAGCATCCAGCCCGTGGGGGCGCTGCCAGAGATCGCGCGCGACAGCGAGGTAGGCGTGGATCGCGCCCGCGGTGGTCGCGAGCGACTCCGCGCGCGTCCGCCGGCGTTCGGCGCTCGGCATCGGTCGCAGCTCGGGACGCAGCCCGACGAGCCGGTCCCAGAACGCCTCGAGGTACTGCGCCACCTGCTCGAACGTCGCCGCGTCGTCCAACGGCACGCCGTCCCACGCCGCACGGCACGCGGCCTCCAGCGTCGACAACGTCACGAGCTGAGGGTCCCGGGCACTGAGCCGCTCCCGCGCCGTCGCCACGTTCGCCGAACCGAGGTAGGGCGACCGCGCCACCAGCGCCCGCGCGAGCCGCGCCGGTGCGTCCGCCGGTTCGCGTGACGGCGAGGGGGCGCGTTCCCCCCCGGTGAGGAGGCCCTCCTCGTCTGACGGGACGCGGTGCACGCGGAGGCTGCACCGCCTGCCCCGGTCGAACGACGCACCAGCCACGGCCGCGTCGTCGGCGCGGACGACCGCCGCCAGCCGGTCCGAGCCCCCCAGCGCGTGGCCGACACCGCTGACGGTGAGCGACTTGCGTCGCCGGTCGTACTCGACGTTCGTACGCGGGTCGTCGCTCCGGTAGTTGAGGGGGATCTGCCCGAGGACGCACGCACCGGCGACGAGCTGGTCGACCAGGGCGTCGACCGCGCCGTCGTCGGGGGGCTCGTCGCCCAGGTCGATGAAACCGGTACGGCAGAGCTGTGCGACCTCCCATGCGGGCACGACGAGGTCCCAGCACGGGCCGCTCCCGTCGAACGACTCGAGCGCGTCGTACGTGAGCAAGCCGTCCTCCCTGGGTGCCGAGCCGGTACTCAGGACCGTAGCGCGCTGGGCTCGTACTGTCCAGCTCAGCTCAGCTCCCACCGGAGGTGGCTGGTTGGTCAGCAGCTTCGCGGTCCGGCGACGCGACGCGACGCGGCGGGCCGGGCGAGGGGCCGGCCCAGCTCAACCCCGCTATAACCGGGCGCGGCCGGTTATAGGCAGCCTCGCCGTGGGGCCGGCCCAGCCGGGCGCCCGCTATAACCGGCGGCGGCCGGTTATCGGCAGCTGCTACCGCGGCTAGCGTGCGTCGCCGCCGCTCGCGGCGGGGGTCGGCGTCGGCGACGGCGACGGGCTCGGCGAGGGGCACTTCCCTGGCTTGCCGTGGCAGAACGGCGTGGGGCTCGCGGTCGCGCTCGGCGGCGACGTGGTCGGCCCGGCCGTGGGCGTGGCGGAGCCGGACGGCGTGGGCGTCGGCGACGGCGGCGGCGCCACCCCGTCGGAGAGGAACACCACGACCGAGCCGCCCTTGTACAGCGGCGTCCCCGGCGCCGGCGCCTGCGCCCCCACCAGGCCGGCCGCGATCGGCCCGGCGTGCACCGGGCGGCGGTCGACCACGAGCGTGAGGCCGAGCGGCTCCAGGACGGCGGCGGCGTTCTCCGGGGTCATGCCGGTGAGGTCGGGGACGGCGACCTGCTCGCCCAGCAGGGCGCTCGCGGGCGGCGCCACGAAGTCGCGCACCGGCAGCCCCTGGTGCGCGGCGGTCATGATCTGCTGCCACATCCGCGCCGGGAACGTCCCGCCGTAGACGACCGAGACGCCGTGGACGTGGCGCAGCGGGTGCCGGCCCGGTGCCGTCGGGTAGCCCATCCACACCGAGCCGGCGAGGTCGGGCGTGTAGCCGTCGAACCACGCCGCGCTGGGGCCGTTGGTGGTGCCGGTCTTGCCGGCGACGGGGCGGCCGAGGTGGGCGGCCTTGCCGGTGCGGAGCGGGTTCGGCCCGTCGACGACGCCGCGCAGGACGGACGTGACGGTGTTGGCGACGTCGGGGTCGACGGCCTTGCGGCACTGCGGCTGCAACGCGAGCGGCGGCTCGCCGGGCGCCTGCACCGAACGGATCGGCGTCGGGGCGCAGTACGTGCCCTGCGCCGCGAGCGCGGCGTACGCCGCCGCCATCTGCAACGGCGTGACCTCGCGGCCGCCGAGCGTCAGCGAGCACTCGCGGTCGCCGACGCCGCCGAGCGGCACGCCGAACTGCCGCGCCATCCGGGCGACCTTCTGGGTGCCGATCTTCTGCTGGAGCTGCACGTAGAACGTGTTCACCGACAGCCAGGTGGCCGTCGGCAGGTCGAAGTTGCCGGCCTCGCTGTCGCCCGCGTTGTCGAACGACCCGTCGGCCGGCGTGTCGCACACGGCCCGGTCGGCGCGGTAGCTCGCCGGGGACGGGATGCGGGTTCGCAGCGGCAGCCCCTCCTCGACCGCGGCGGCGAGCGTGAACATCTTGAACGTCGAGCCGCCCTGGTACCCGCGCGAGCCGTCCGGGTGCGGTGGCGGGTCGGCGAGGTTGACCTTCGCGGTGCCGGGGTCGTGGTTGACCGTGGCCATGGCGCGGATCTCGCCGGTGCCGGGCTGCACGACGACCGCCGCCGCGGCCGGGTCGGACCGCAGCGGCAGCGTGCGGTTGAGCACGTCCTGCGCGGTGCGTTGCAGCTTCGGGTCGAGCGTCGTCTGGATCACCAGGCCGCCGCGGAACAGCCGGTACACCCGCTGCTCGTACGTGTCGCCGAACCGCGCGTCGCCGAGGAAGTACGCCCGCAGGTGGTCGAGGAACGCCGGGGCCACGGTGTTGTCCTCGATGCCCTGGAGCTTCTGCGGGACGATCTTCGGGATCGGCTTCGCGAGCGCCCGGTCGACGGCGGCGCGGTCGGCGTAGCCGACCTCCACCATCCGCCGCAGCACGATGTCGCGGCGGGTCCGCGCGGCCTTCGGGTTGGTCACCGGGTTGTAGAGCTGCGGGTTCTTCACCATGCCGGCGAGCAGCGCCGACTCGTCCAGCGTCAGCGCCTTCGCCGGCTTGTGGAAGTAGTACTGGGCGGCCGTGCCGACGCCGTAGACGCTGGCGCCGAAGTAGCTGATGTTGAGGTACTTCTCGAGGATCTCGCGCTTGGTGTAGCGGCGTTCCAGCGCGATCGCGTACTTCGCCTCGCGGATCTTCCGGTCGGTCGAGCGCTCCCGCGCGGCGCGCTGCCCGGCGACGTCCTCGTGCGCTGCCTCGATGAGCACGTTCTTCACGTACTGCTGGGTGATCGTGGACCCGCCCTGGGTGACCGTGCCGGCCTGGCTGTTGCGCCAGAACGCCCGCGCCAGGCCCCGCAGGTCGACGCCCCCGTGCTCGTAGTAGCGGGAGTCCTCGATCGCGACGATCGCGTACAGCAGGTCCGGCGGCATCTCCGAGATCGGCACCACGACGCGGTTCTCGGTGAAGTAGATCTCCGCGATGGTCGAGCCGTCGGCGGCGAGGATGCGCGACCGCTGCGGCAGCGGGTCCTCCCGCAGCTCCGCCGGCAGTTTGTCGAACGAGTCCGCCCCCGCCCGCGCCAGCATCCCGAACCCGCCCACCACCGGGAACGCCAGCCCGGCCAGCAGCAGCCCCGTGAGCACGCAGACGCCCAGCACGAGCACCGCACGGTGCAGCGCGCTGGACGCGTCGGGGCGTTGCGAAGGAGAGGTCACCGGGTCCGCCGCGGGTCGTTCGGGCGCGGGTCGCGCTCCGGCAATGGGTGCCTCCAGGGTAGCGGGTCGCGATCACCGCGGGTGCGGGTTCGGCGGATCTCCCCCTTTCGCCATAGTCCGGGAGGACTACGCGAAACGGCCCGGCCAGGGGATGGGCGCTTCAGTCGCGTGTCCGTACGGTCGAAACCGCACCAAAACGCCGCCCGGCCCCTGCGACCCTGTTAGGAACGACATGGACGCGACGACGCTCGACTGGACCACCAGGGCTTCCTGCCGCACGAACGACCCCGACGAGCTCTTCGTCCAGGGTGCCGCGCAGAACCGCGCCAAGCAGATCTGCCTCGGCTGCCCGGTCCGCACCGAGTGCCTGGCGGACGCCCTCGACAACCGCGTCGAGTTCGGCGTCTGGGGCGGCATGACCGAGCGCGAGCGCCGGGCGCTGCTGCGCCGCCGGCCGGACGTGAAGTCCTGGTCCGCGCTGCTCCTCACCGCGCGCAGCGACTACGAGCGCTCCTCCACCCGCGTCTCGTAGGACCCGGCACGGCAGCGTCCGCCCGGCAACCGGACGGACGCTGCCTCCTCGTCAGAGGGCCGTGCAGAACACGAACGTCGTCGTCTCCCCCACGGTGCCCGACGGGAAGACCTCCACCGGGTCGTAGTAGAAGACGCAGTAGCCGACGGTGTCCGTCACGCAGTTGACGGTGGCGCCCGGCGGGACATTGAAGAAGTTCGACGCGCAGCCCACCTCACCCGCGTGAGCGGCCGGCGCGTTCGCCGTGAGCGGGGCCAACATCCCCACGCCCGCGACGCCGACGGTGGCGACCCTCCGTAGCAGACCGTTCATGGTTCCTCCGTGGTGTGGTGCGAGCCGGCCCAGTCGAGCCGACCTCACCTACACGTGCCACCCGCAGGTTCCTTACCGTCACGCCGCCGCGTCGCCCGCCAGGGCGGCGCCGACCCGCCGCAGCCCGGCGACGTCATGGACGTCGGTCGCCATCGCCGGCACCTCCACCACCGGGACGTCCGCCCGCCCCGCCGCGAACGCCGTGATCGTGCGCCGCTCCTGCGCCGCCAGCGCGATCCGGTCGGCGTGCAGCCGCAGCAGCGCGGCCGCCGGCCCCTTCACCCGCCGTTCCGCCAGCACCTCGGCCGTCGCGGCGGCGCGTTCGGCGGACAGCGCCGTGCCGGGCAGCCGGTGCACCCGGTTGACGACGACCCCCGCGAGCGGCATCCGCTCGGCCGAGAGGCGTTCGACGAAGTACGCCGCCTCGCGCAGCGCCGGCGGCTCCGGCGACGCCACGACCACGAACGCCGTCGCCGGGTCCTGGAGCAGCCGGTACGTCTGCTGCGCGCGGTCCCGGAACCCGCCGAACATCGTCTCGAACGCCGTGAAGAAGTCCCGCAGGTCGCGCAGCAGCTCGGCGCCGGTGATCTTCGTGATGACGCCGGTGAACGTGTTGATGCCGACGTTCATCAGCCGCATGCCGACCCGGCCGCCGACCTTGGCGGGCGCGAGGACCAGCCGCAGGAACCGCCCGTCGAGGAACCGCGTCATCCGGTCCGGCGCGTCGAGGAAGTCGAGCGCGCTCCGGGTGGGGGGCGTGTCGACGACGATGAGGTCCCAGTCGCCGGTGGCGTGGAGCTGCCCGAGCTTCTCCATCGCCATGTACTCCTGGGTGCCGGCCAGGTTGGCGGAGAGCATCACGTAGAACGGGTTGTCGAGGATCTGCCGCGCCCGCACCGGGTCCGCGTGGGTGAGGACGATGTCGTCGAACGTCCTCTTCATGTCGAGCATCATCGCGTGCAGCTCGCCACGTCCGGAGGCGGCGCCGGCGACGGGGCGGGGGGTGTTGTCGAGCTCGGTGAGGCCGAGCGACTGGGCCAGCCGCTTCGCCGGGTCGATGGTGACGACGACGACGCGGCGGCCGCGTTCGGCGGCGCGCAGCGCGATCGCGGCGGCGGTGGTGGTCTTGCCGACACCGCCAGAGCCGCAGCAGACGACGATCCGCTTGCCGTCGATGACCCGGTCCAGGTCGAACGTCACGGCGTCACCGCCAGCTTGTCGGCGAGCCGGGTGACGGTGCCGAGGTCGACGGTCTCCGGCAGCAACGGCAGCTCCACGAGCGGGCAGCCGAGCGCGGCGAGCTCGGCGCGCTGCTCCTGCTGCAACGCCACCCGCCGCGCGTGCTCGGCCGCCTCGTCGGCGAGCACCTTCGCCAGGCCGGGCTCGGTGAGGCCGGCGCCGGCGAGGGTGGCGCCGATCGCGTCGAGGTCGAGGCGCCCGGCGGCGGCCTTGGTCAGGTCGTTCCTGGCGAGGTGCTCGGTGCGGACCTTGTTGACGAGGATCGCGCCGACGGGCAGGCCGGCGGCGGTGAGCTGGTGGACGCCGTCGACCGTCTCCTGCACCGGCATCTCCTCGAGCAGCGTGACGAGGTGGACGGCCGACTCGTCGCCGCGCAGCAGCGCCATGACCTGCTCGGACTGCGAGCGGATCGGGCCGACCTTGGCGATCTGGGCGACCTCGTCGGTGGCGCCGAGGAACCGCACGATCCGCCCGGTCGGCGGCGCGTCGAGCACGACGGCGTCGTAGTAGCGGCCGGAGCCGGAGCGGCGGACCGTCGCCTCCTTCACCTTGCCGATGAGCAGCACGTCGCGCAGCCCCGGCGCGATGGTGGTGACGAAGTCGGTGGCGCCCATCCGTTGCAGCACCTTGCCGGCGCGGCCCAGGTGGTAGAAGAGGTCGAGGTACTCGATCAGCGCCCGCTCCGGGTCGACCGGCATCACGCTGACGGTGCCGCCGCCCTCGGTGCGCGTCACGACCGTCTCGCCGTGCGGGAGCGGCCCCTTCCCGAACAGCGCCGCCAGCCCCTGCCGGCCCTCCACCTCGGCGACGAGCACGCGCCGCCCGCCCCGGGAGAGCGCGACGGCGAGGGCCGCCGCGACGGTCGTCTTGCCCGTTCCCCCCTTGCCGGTGACGACGTGCAGCCGGGTACCCGGGAAGAACGCCACCAGCCGAGGGTACCCACGCCCCCGGCGGGACGCCCGCCGTGTCGCACCCGGCGGGATCCGCGCCCGCGCGGGATGCTGGAGGCGTGACTGGGCCGCAGCGGCGCCGCCGGCGCGTGATCGACCTCACCGGGTCGGCCGCGACGCTGCGCGACGCCGCCCACGCGTGGCTGCTCGCGGCGGCCGCGGCGTTCGCCGCGGGCGAGCCGCTGCCGGCGCTGCCGGGGGTGCTCGCCGAGGTGCGCGGGCTGGACCGGCTGGCCGAGCTGTCCGGCTGCCGGTTCGAGGTGGTCAAGGAGCTGGTGGCCGACGGCCACGACTACCGCGTCTGCGACCGGCTGTGGGACGTGCTGGTCTGGCAGCTCGCCGCGGAGAGCGAGTCGGTGCTCCGCGACGAGCTGGCGGCGCTGGCCCGCACCGACCCGCTGACCGGCCTGCTGAACCGCCGCGGCCTCACCGAGGCGCTGGACCGGGAGACCGCGCGGGCGCGGCGGACCGGCGCGACCGTGTCGCTGGTGCTGCTCGACCTGGACCGGTTCAAGGTCCTCAACGACACCCTCGGCCACCAGGCGGGCGACGCGGCGCTGGTCGCGGTCGGCGAGGTGCTGCGGCGCGGGCTGCGCGCCGGGGACGTGGCCGGGCGGTGGGGCGGCGACGAGTTCGGCGTGGTGTTCGTGGACCTCCCGGCGGAGGTCGCGTACGACGTCGTCGACCGGCTGCGCGCCCACCTCACCCACCCGTCGCGGGCGGTGCTGCCGGGGCGGCGGGTGTCGTTCTCGGCGGGCGTGGCCGCGCGCACCGGCGAGGCGGCCGACGCCGAGGAGCTGATGGCGCTGGCCGACGCGGCGCTGTACGAGGCGAAGGCGGCGGGCGGCAACAAGGCCCGCCGCGCCACCCCGGCCTGACCCGCTCGCCGGGCGGCCGTAGACTCCCGGCATCGTGACCACGTTTCGCCGCGTCCCGGCGCGGCTGCTGCTGCTCGCCCTGACCCTCGGCCTCGCCGCCCTGCTGCCCCGCCCGGGGCACGCGCAGGAGCTGCGCCCGGCGCCGACGATCACCATCGTCCAGGTCAGCGGGGCGTTCGACTCGGCGTACGCCGGGTTCCTCCGCGGCGAGCTGGCCCGCGCCGACCGCCGCGGCGACGTCGCCGTCCTGATCCGCCTCAACTCCTCCGGAACGGTCAAGGCCGACGGCCGCGCGCTCGCGGCGGCCGTGGCGAACACCAAGGTCCCGGTCGCGACCTGGGTCGGCCCCACCGGCGCCCACGTCCGCGGCGCCGCGACGCTGGTCTGGCTGGCGGGCGACGTGCGGCTGGTCTCCTCCGGCGCCCGCGTCGGCTCCCCCGCGCGGCTCGCGATCGGCGGCCGGACCGAGCTGCCGGTCGAGGCGCCGGCCGCCCTCGTGGAGCCGGGCACGACGCTGCGCGCCAACGCCCTGCTCGAGCAGCGCATCGCCACCGGCAGCGCCGGCACGCTGGTCGAGGCGGTGCGCGCGCTCGACGGCCAGACCGTCGACGGCCGCGTCCTGCACCTCGACCCGGCGCTGACGGTGATCCGGTTCGCGCGGCCGGGCCCGGTCGTCGCGGTGCGGCACTCGCTGGCGAGCAACCCGACGCTGGTCTACCTGCTGCTGCTGACCGGTATCGGGGCGATCGTGTTCGAGGCGTTCCAGCCCGGGTTCGGCCCGGCCGGCTACGCGGGGGCGCTGCTCGTCGCGCTCGCGGCGTACGGGCTGGTGTCGATGCCGGTGAGCCCGCTCGGCGCCGCGCTGCTGCTCGCCGGCGTCGGCGGCATGGCGCTGGACGTGCGCCGCAACGCCCTCGGCGCGTTCACCTGGGCCGGCGCGGCCGTGCTCACCGCCGGCAGCGTGCTGCTGGTCCACTCGCACGGCCCGGCGCTGCGCCCCGCCGTGTGGGCGATCGCCGTCGGGGTGCTCGGCTCGCTCGTCTTCTACGGCGTCGTGATGACGGTGGTGCTGCGCGCGCTGCGCGGCCAGGCGGGGCAGATCACCGAGGCGCTGGTGGGCCGCAGCGGCGAGGTCCGCAGCACGCTGAACCCGCAGGGCCACGTGCTGGTCGAGGGGGCCCTCTGGCGCGCACGGGCCGTGGGATGGGAAGGTCCGGTCGCGGCGGGCACGCCCGTCCGCATCACCGGCATCGACGCCGAGGCGCTCGTCCTCGACGTCGAGCCCCTGACCGCGAAGGGCTGACCCATGCAGGCGCTCGCCGGCATCGCCGTGTTCCTCGGGATCGTCGTGATCGTGCTGGTCCTCATGGGCCTGCGGATCGTGCAGGAGTACGAGCGCGGCATCGTGTTCCGCCTCGGCCGCGTCCGCTCGGAGGTGAAGGGCCCGGGCCTCAACGTCATCGTGCCGTTCATCGACCGGCTGGTGAAGGTCAACATGCAGGTCGTCACGATGGGCGTCCCGGCCCAGGAGGGCATCACCCGCGACAACGTCACCCTCCGCGTCGACGCCGTCGTCTACTTCCGGGTGATCGACCCGCTCAAGGCGATCGTCAACGTGCAGAACTACCTGTTCGCGACCAGCCAGGTCGCCCAGACGTCGCTGCGTTCGGTCATCGGCCAGAGCGACCTGGACGACCTCCTGTCGAACCGCGAGGCGATCAACGCCCAGCTCAAGGCGATCATCGACCAGCTCACCGAGGTCCCGTGGGGCATCAAGATCGACCTGGTCGAGGTCAAGGACGTGCAGCTCCCCGAGACGATGAAGCGGTCGATGTCCCGCCAGGCCGAGGCCGAGCGGGAGCGGCGCGCGCGCATCATCTCCGCCGAGGGCGAGCTCCAGGCGTCGCAGAAGCTCTCGGAGGCGGCGACCGCCATGTCGCAGAACGCGGGCGCCCTCCAGCTCCGCCTCCTCCAGACGGTGGTCGAGGTCGCGGCGGAGAAGAACTCCACGCTAGTCATGCCGTTCCCGGTGGAGATCCTGCGGTTCTTCGAGACGGCCGCCGAGCGCGCCGCCTCGGCCGCGCCGAAGTCGCGCTGACCCGGACGCAACCTTTCACCCCCCGCTCCGCGTCTTAGGGGCAGTCCGGAAAAAGGGCGAACCTCGCCCCGGCATCCGGGCTCTTGACCGGTAGGCGCCCGGAAACCTCCCGCAAGGCGGGCGCCGGGGGGGTGACGCGATGTACCAGGACACCACGTGGCGGGTCGACGCGCTCTGTCGCGGCGACGACGCCGTCCACTTCTTCGCTCCGAACCACATGGAGCGCAAGGAGGAGAAGGACGCCAGGGAGGCCAGGGCCCGCGCGCTGTGCGCACGCTGCCCCGTCCAGGACCTCTGCCTCGACTACGCCCTGGGGGCGGGCGAGCCGCACGGCATCTGGGGCGGGCTCAACGAGCTCCAGCGCCGTCGGCTGCTCCGCCGCCGCACGGCGTAGGAGAGGGCGGACCGCCCGCGGGACTCCCGACCCCCGCGGGCGGTCCGGCATGCCCCGGATAGGGTCTCCGGCATGCAGAAGTGGGAGTACGTCACCGTCCCGCTGCTGGTCCACGCGACCAAGCAGATCCTCGACACCTGGGGCGACGAGGGGTACGAGCTCGTCCAGGTCGTGCCCGGCCCGAACGCCGAGCAGCTCGTCGCGTACCTGAAGCGGCCGAAGCCGTGAGCGCCGTCCGCGACCGCCTCGGCGCGCTGGGGCTGACGCTGCCGGACGTCGTGCCGCCGGTGGCGGCGTACGTGCCGGCCGTCCGCGACGGCGACCTCGTCTGGACCTCCGGGCAGCTCCCCATGGTGGGCGGGCAGCTCGTGACGACCGGTCTGGTCGGCGCCGACGTGACGCCGGAGGACGCGAAGGACCTGGCCCGCACCTGCGCGCTCAACGCGCTCGCCGCCGTGCAGTCGGTCGTCGACGTCGACTCGGTCGTCCGCGTCGTCAAGGTGGTCGGCTTCGTCGCGAGCGCGCCCGGCTTCACCGGCCAGCCGGGGGTCGTCAACGGCGCCAGCGAGCTGCTCGGCGACGTGTTCGGGGAGGCGGGGCGGCACGCGCGCAGCGCGGTCGGCGTCGCGGTGCTCCCGCTGAACGCCCCGGTCGAGGTCGAGATCGTCGTCCGGGTCTCCTGAGATGGAGGTCCGGCGCACGCCGGACGACCGGTTCGCCGGGCTGCCGGACTGGACGTTCGCGCCGCGGTACGTCGAGGTCGAGGGGCTGCGGCTGGCCCGCGTGGACGAGGGCGCCGGCGACCCGGTCGTGCTGCTGCACGGCGAGCCGACGTGGTCGTTCCTCTACCGCCGGGTCGTGCCGCCGCTGGTCGGCGCGGGGCTGCGGGTGGTCGCGCCGGACCTGGTCGGCTTCGGCCGCAGCGACAAGCCGGACGACCCCGGCTGGTACACCTACGACCGGCACGTCGACCTGCTCACCCGGCACCTGGCCGCGCTGGACCTGGCGCGGGTCACGCTCGTCGTGCAGGACTGGGGCGGGCCGATCGGGCTTCGCTGGGCGATGGCGCACCCGGACCTCGTCGCGCGCATCGTCATCCTCGACACCGGGCTGTTCAGCGGGCGGGAGGCGAGCGCCGGCCTCGACGCCTGGCTCGCGTACGCCCGCGCGCAGACCGACCTCGACGTGGGCGCGCTGCTCGACCGCGCCTGCGGCGGGCTGCCGCCGGAGGTCGTCGCCGGGTACGACGCGCCGTTCCCGGACGTGACGTTCAAGGCGGGCGCGCTGGCGTTCCCCCGGCTGGTGCCGACGCGGATGGACGACCCCGGCGCGGCCGAGCAGCTCGCGACGCGCGAGGCGCTGGACGCGTGGGACGGGCCGGTGCAGGTGGCGTTCGCCGACGCCGACCCGATCTTCCCGGCCGCGGTCGGCGAGGCGTGGACGCGGCGGCTGCGCCACGCCGACCCGTTCCTGCTGATCGAGGGCGCCGGGCACTTCGTGCAGGAGATGCGCCCCGACGCGGTCGCCGCCGCGATCCTCGGCCACGTCGGCCGCCACCCGTTCTAGAACGCGTTCAAGAATCCCTTGACCCACTCCTGGCCGAGGTCTACCGTCCGTTCTTGAACACGTTCAACTACGAGAGGACAGGGGCATGAACATCAAGGTCGTGACCTACCTGGTCTACCTCGCCATCAGCATCGGGCTCACCGCCTGGGTGGCGCAGACGCTGCACAAGAACGGGCGGACGTTCCTCGTGGACGCCTTCCACGGCAACGACGAGCTGGCCGACTCGGTCAACCACCTGCTCGTCGTCGGCTTCTACCTCGTCAACCTCGGCTACGTCTCGCTCGCGCTCAAGACCGGCGCGCGGCTGGCCAACGCCGGCGAGTCGATCGAGCTGCTGTCGCGCAAGGTCGGGCTGGTGCTGCTCGTGCTCGGCGCCATGCACTTCTTCAACCTGTACGTCTTCAACAAGCTGCGCACGCGCACCACGATCGGCATGGCGCCCCCGCCGGTCGAGCCGAACGCGTGGGCCGCGGCGAGCTGACGGCGGCGTGCCATGCAGCGGCTCACGGTCCTCTACGACCCGTCCTGCAACCTCTGCTGCAAGGCGGCGCTGTGGATCGCCGACCAGCCCAAGTACGTCCCGGTCGCGTTCTGCGCGGCCGGGTCGCCGGCGGCCCGGACGGCGTTCCCGACCATCGACCACGACGCCACCCGCAACCAGCTGACCGTCATCGGCGACGGCGGCGAGGTGTACTACGACGAGCGCGGCTGGCTGATGTGCCTGTGGGCGTTGAAGAAGTACCGGCCGATGGCGCTCAAGTTCGCGCAGCCCGGCATGCTGCCCGCGGCGAAGCGGTTCGTGCTCTTCGTCTCGCGCCACCGGCAGGCGCTCGGTAGCGTGGCGCGCTGATGGAGCCGGCCGGCAAGACCCGCAAGGGCGAGCAGACGCGCGAGCGCATCCTCGACGCGGCGCTGGACCTGTTCCGTACGCAGGGCTACGCCGAGACGACGATGCGCCAGATCGCCCAGGAGGCCGGGGTCGCCGTCGGCAACGCGTACTACTACTTCGCCTCGAAGGACCAGCTCATCCTGGCCTTCTACGAACGCAACCACCACGACCACCTGCGGCTGCTGGGGTCCGCGCTCGAGGAGACGAAGGAGTTCCAGGAGCGGCTGCGCGTGCTGCTCCGCACCAAGGTCGACAGCGCGATGCCGTACCGGCGGCTGTCGACCAAGCTGTTCACGAGCGCGGCCGACCCGGAGAGCCCCCTGTCCCCGTTCTCCCCGGAGTCGGCCCCGCTGCGCGCCGAGGCGGTCGCGTTGATGGGGCGGGTCGTCGACGGGTCGTCGTTACGGGTCGGCAAGGACCTGCGGGCGGACCTGCCGGAGCTGTTGTGGCTCTACGAGATGGGGATCGTTCTCTACTGGGTGCACGATCCGTCGCCGGAGTGCGAGCGCACCTACGCGCTGATCGACCGCACCGTCCCTCTGGTCGAGCGGCTCGTCTCCCTCGCCAAGCTCCCGGTCATCCGGCCGATCGTGCGGGACCTCGTGTCCATGCTCGGCGAGTTGCGGCCGACGGGGGGCGGGGTTGGTGGTCCAGCGACTAAGGGAGCGCCCGCGCAGCGGGCGCGGAACTAGCGGGACCACTAACCCCGCCCCCCGTCTCACCTCACGCCGGCACGTGGCCCGTCTGTGGCCGTCGGCTGGGCTCGGGGCGGGGGACGCCCGCGCTGATGAGGTACGGCTCGGTCGCCCAGTCGACGGAGCCGTCGCGGTTGATGGTGACCTTGAGCAGCTCGGTGTGGACGCTCGCCGGACGGGACTGGAAGACGAGGTTCGACAGGCTCCACGCGACGAGGTGGCCGTCCACCACCTCGATCGGCTGGAGCACGTGCGGGTGGGTGCCGACCACCATCGTCGCGCCGGCGCGGATCGCGGCGCGGGCCGCGCGGCGCTGGGCCGCCGACGGCGAGTAGGTGTACTCGATCCCCCAGTGGAAGTACGGGATGACGATGTCCGCGACGGCCTTCGCCTTGCGGACCTGCTCGGTGATCTGCGCGTCGTCGTCGTACGCGACCCCCGGGTGGCCGGGGGCGGCCTTCCACTTCGGCGCGGGGATGATCGCCGAGATGCCGACGAACGCGATGCGGCGGCCGTTGACCACGAACACCGCCGGGCGCTGCGCCTCGGCCAGGTCGCGGCCCGCGCCGACCGAGCGGATGCCCTGCGCGCGGACCGCGGCGAGCGTGTCGGCGAACGCGTCGAAGCCGTAGTCGATCGAGTGGTTGTTCGCGGAGGAGAACACGTCCACGCCGGCGTTGCGCGCGCCCGCGACCGCGCTGGGGTCGCCGCGGAACCGGTACGTCTTCTGCTCCGGCGCGCCGCGGCGGGAGACGGAGCACTCGAGGTTGAGCATCGCGACGTCGGCGGCGCGCAGCGTCGGCGCGAGGTACCGCCACGGCGCGTCCACCCCGCCGTTGGCGATCGCGGTGCGGGTGGTCCGGTCGAAGTCGACGTCGCCGCCGAACACCAGCGTCACCGACCCGGTCGGCGAGGAGAACGTCAGCGGGCTCGCCGTCGGCGTGCCAGCCGGCGTGGTGCGTGGGGTGGTGGGTGGCTGGGTCGTGGGCGCGGCGGCGCTGGTCGTGGCGCGGCTCGGCGTGGGCCGCGCGGCAGGCTTCGCCGGGGAGCCGCAGGCGGCGAGCGCGAGCGCGGCGGCGACCGCGGCGGCGTTGCGCATGCTCACTGGAGGTCCGCGCCTTCGGCCTCGAGGTCGCTGAGCACGTCGTCCAGCCTGCTCGGCGAGGAGAGCCGGCGCAGCCGGTCCTCCTGCTCGGCCAGCTCGGTGGCGTAGCGGTCCATGGCCTTGGTGAGCTTGGCGCGTTCGGCCGGGGAGAGCTCGGGGTGCTCGGCGGCGAGCTGCTCGGCCCGCTCGACGCCGATGGACCGCGCGATGTCGATGATCTCCACGATCTCCTCGTGGCTGAACGTCTCCCCCGCGCGCTGGATCGTCGCGTCGCGGACGGCCCGCCACGCCTCGCCGTCGAGGGTGCCCTCGAGGAAGTACCGCGCGAACTGGCGCATCGTGCGCCGCGTCGCCTCCAGCACGTCGTCCAGGACGGCCGGCGCGACCTGGTTCATCTTCGGGACGCGCTCCAGGTAGGCCGCGCGGGTGCGTTCGACGAGGTCGTCCAGGTCCGCCATGAGGACGTCGGCGAGGGTCCTGCTGTCCATGCGGCCAGCCTAACGACGCCGCGTAGCATCCGGGCCGTGGGTGACGAACACGCGCTGCGGCGGCTGCCACCGGAGCTGCACGAACGCGCCCGGGCCGTCGCGGCGGGCGGCGTCGCCGTCGCCGAGCCGCGGCACGCGGCGACCGTCGTGCTGCTGCGCGACGGCGCGGACGGCGTGGAGGCGTACCTGCTGCGCCGGCTCGGGTCGATGGCGTTCGCGGGCGGCATGTACGTGTTCCCCGGCGGGTCGGTCGACCCGCGCGACGGCGACGCCGAGATCGCGTGGGAGGGGCCGCCCGCGAGCGAGTGGACGGCGCCGTTGAGCGCGGACGAGCCGCTCGCCCGGGCGCTGGTCGCGGCCGCGGTGCGGGAGACGTTCGAGGAGTCGGGGGTGCTGCTCGCCTCCCCGGTCGGCGGCGACGCGGAGCACTGGGCGCGCGAGCAGGCGGCGTTGCTGGACCGGTCGGCGTCGATGGCGGAGGTGCTGGCGCGCAACGGCCTGGTGCTGCGCGCCGACCTGCTGCGGCCGTGGGCGCACTGGGTGACGCCGGAGATCGAGCCGAAGCGGTTCGACACGCGGTTCTTCGTCGCGGCGCTGCCCGACGGGCAGGAGCCGGTGCACTACCGCGGCGAGAGCGACGCGAGCGAGTGGGTGACGCCGCGGGTCGCCGTGGAACGGCACGCGGCGGGCGAGTGGGCGATGCTGCCGCCGACGGTGTTCACGCTCGCCGAGATCGGCGCGTACGGCACCGTCGCGGAGGTGATGGCCGCGGCCGCCGCGCGCGACGTGCGGCGCGTGCTGCCGCGGATCGTGGTCGACGGCGACGACGTGCTGCTGCTCCTCCCCGGTGACCCGGGGTACCCCGGATGATCCGGCGGGTGCTGGCGCCCAACCCGTCGCCGATGACGTTGGAGGGGACCAACACCTGGCTGCTCGCCGCGCCCGGCGGGCGGACCGTCGTCGTGGACCCGGGGCCGGACCACGAGGCGCACCTCGGCGCGGTGCGGGAGGCGGCCGGCGAGGTCGCGCTGGTGCTGCTCACCCACGGGCACCCCGACCACAGCGCCGGGGCGCGGTCGCTGGCCGAGGCGGTGCGCGCGCCGGTGCGGGCGGTCGACCCGGCGCACCGGCTCGGCTCCGAGGGCTTGGGTGACGGCGAGCGCGTCGAGGTCGACGAGCTGGTCGTGGAGGTGCTCGCGACGCCGGGGCACTCCAGCGACCACGTCTGCTTCGTGCTGCGCGAGGAGGGGTTGGTGCTGACCGGCGACCACGTCCTCGGCCGCGGCACCACCGTCGTCGCCCACCCGGACGGGCGGATGCGCGACTACCTCGACTCGTTGCGCCGGCTCGCCGACGTCGGCGCCACGCGGCTGCTGCCCGGGCACGGCCCGGAGGTCGACAACCCGGCCGAGGTCATCGCGTACTACCTGCGGCACCGGGAGGAACGGCTCGCCCAGGTGCAGGCGGCGGTCGTGGCCGGCGCGCGCAACGCCCGCGAGGTCGTCGAGCGCGTCTACGCCGACGTGGACCGCGCGCTCTGGCCCGCCGCCGAGCAGAGCGTGCGGGCGCAGCTCGACCTGCTCGTGGAGAGCGGGCGGGTCCGGCTGTGACCGAGCTGGCCTGCCCCGCGTGCGGGACGCCGACCGTGCCCGGGGCGCGGTTCTGCTTCTCCTGCGGGAGCGGGCTGGACCTGGCTACGACGCAGGTCACCGAGCTGGCCGAACGCCGCATCGTCACGGTGCTGTTCGGGGACCTCACGGAGTTCACGGCGTGGGCGGAGGACCTGGACCCGGAGCGGGTGAAGGCGATCACCGACCGGGTGCTCACGGCGCTGGCGCGGGCGGTGCAGGAGTACGGCGGGCACGTCGACAAGCTGACCGGCGACGGGATCATGGCCGTCTTCGGCGCGCCCCGCGCGCACGAGGACGACCCGGAACGCGCCGTCCGCGCGGCGGTGCGGATGCAGGACGCGGTGCGCCGGCTGGTGGCCGACGAGGCGGGCGGCGGGCGGCGGCTCGGCCTGCGCGTGGGGCTGAACACCGGCGAGGTGCTGGCCGGCATGCAGGGCGCGCTCGCGTACACCGTCGTCGGCGACACGGTGAACACCGCCTCCCGGCTGTCCGACGCGGCCGGCCCCGGCGCGGTCCTCGCCGGGCGCGCGACGGCCGCCGCCACGATGGAGGCGGCCACCTGGCGGCCGCTGGCGCCGTTGCGGCTGAAGGGCAAGCGCGAGCCGGTCACGGCGTACGAGCTGCTCGACCTGCGCCGCCGCCCGGCGTCGCGGAGCGGGCTCGGCGACGAGGCGCCGTTCGTCGGGCGCGAGGCGGAGCTGGGGCTGCTGGTGAGCCGGCTCAACGACGCCGTCGACACGGGGCTGCCCGCGGCGGTGCTGGTGAGCGGCGACGCGGGCGTCGGCAAGACCCGGCTGGCGAGCGAGCTGGCGCGGTACGCGGGCGAGCTGCCGCGGTCGCGGGTGCTGTGGGGCCGTTGCGCGCCGTACGGCGAGGGGCGCGACCTGGCGCCGGTCGTGGAGATCGTGCGCACGGCGTGCGGCGTCGAGGACACCGACGACGAGGAGACGGTGCGCGACCGGGTGCGGCGGACCGTGGCGCGGCTGGACTACCCGACGCACGGGGCGTGGGCGCAGGGGCTGTTCGCCGACCGGCTGCTCGCGCTGCTCGGGCTCGGCGGCGGTGACGGCATCGGCGTCCGCGTCTCGGCGACGCCCGGCGACCCCGGCGGCGACGAGCCGGTCGCGGCGGTGGCCGGGCTGTTCCAGGCGCTCGCCGCGGGCGGGCCGCTGGTCGTCGTCGTCGACGACCTGCACTGGTCGAGCGAGGCGCTGCGCACGCTGCTCGCGACCGCCGCGGCCCGGGTCGACGGGCCGTTGCTGCTCGTCGCGGGCGGGCGCCGCGACCTGCTGGCGCCGGAGCACCTGGACTGGCTGCGGGCGCTGCCGAACCCGTCCGTGCTGCCGCTGGAGCCGTTGGAGGACGCCGCCGCCGAACGCCTGCTCCGCGCCTATCTCGGCGGCTCGGCGCTGGACGAGGAGTCGCGCACGGCGCTGCTGTCCCGCGCGCAGGGCAACCCGTTCTTCCTCGGCGAGCTGCTGCACCTGCTGGTCGACCGCGGCGTGCTGCGGCGTTCGGACAGCGGCTGGGCGCTGGCCGGCGAGCTGCCGCCCGGGGTGCTGCCTGCGGGCGTGCACGCCGTGCTCGCCGCCCGCATCGACGGGCTGGACCCGGGCGCGAAGGAGGCGTTGCGGGCGGCGGCGGTGGCGGGGCTGGAGTTCCGCGCCGCGGCCGTGGCGGCGTTGACCGACGGCCCCGTGGACGAACGAATCGCCGTGCTGGTGGAGCGCGACATCGTCCGGCCGGCGGGCGGCGGCGCGTACGTGTTCGGGCACATGCTGACCCGCGAGGTCGCCTACGCCGGCATCCCCAAGGCCGGCCGCGCGCGGCGGCACGCGCTGGTCGCCCGGTGGGCCGCCGAGAAGCTGCCGGGCACGCCCGCCGAGGTCGACGCCTACGTCGCCGAGCACACCGAGCGCGCCGTCTCCCTCGCCACCGAGATGGGCCTGGAGGAGGGCGACGCCGCCTGGACCGCGCGGTCGGTGGGCCACGACGCGCTGGCCCGGCTCGGCCTCGCCGCGCTCGCCCGGGACGAGAACGTCAACGCCACCCGCCTGCTGGATCGCGCCACCGCCCTCGGCGCGCCGGACGACCGGGTGCGGCTCGCGTACGCGCAGGCGCTCGGCGCCTGCCACCGGCTGGACGAGGCGGAACGCTCCGTCGGCGACCTCGCCTCGGCCGCGGACCCGGGGCTGCGGGCCGCGGCACTGCTCGTGCTGGGGGACGTGCAGCGCAAGCGCGGCGACGACGCGCGGGCGGTGGCGGCGTTCGAGGAGGCGGTCGCGGCGGCCCGCGAGGCCGGCGACGAGCGCGCCGTCGGCGAGGCCACCCGGCTGCTCGGCATGGTCGACTACTTCGCCGGGCGGCTGCACGACGCGGAGGCCCGGTTCGAGCAGGCGCTGGCCCTCGCCGAGCGGGTCGACGACGCGCGCGGCGTCGGCTGGGCGTTGCAGCACCTCGCCTGGAACGCCACCACCCGCGGCGACTACGACCGCGCCGACGCGATGCTGGGGCGCGCGCTGGAGACGTTCGCGGCGTTCGAGGACCTCGGCGGGATCGGCTGGACGGTGGGGACGGAGGCGTTCGTCCGGCTGCTCCAGGGGCGGCTGCGCGACGCCCGCGCGATCTGCGTGGAGCTGCTGCCGCGCGGCGAGGCGATGGGCGACCGGTTCGGGACCGCCGCGTGCCTGACGATCGACGCGATGGCGGCGGCCGAGCTTGGCGACGTCACCGCCGCGCGGGCGTCGAGCGAGCGGGCCATCCGGCTGTTCGCGGAGATCGACGAGGCGTGGGGCGGCGCGCTCGCGCTCATCGCGCGCGGCATGACCGCGCGCGCCGCCGGGCTCGCCGCGGAGTCCACCCGCGACCTGCGCGCCGCGCTGGAGCTGTCGGAGAGCGTGCGGCAGCCGTCGACCCGGATGCTCGCGCTCGAGGCGCTCGCCTGGTCGCACTACTGGGACAAGGCGTACGACGAGGCCGAGCGCGCCGCCCACGTCGCCATCGAGGTCGCCTCCGGCATGGGCGTCGCGCCGCACGCCGAGGTCGGGCTGCGGGTCGTGCTCGCGCTGTGCGACCGGGCGCGCGGCCGGCTGGACGAGGCGCTGCGCGTCCTCGCCGAGATCGCCGCGTCGCCGGAGCGGCCGACGTTCCTGTTCCCGATGCGCCAGGCGCTCGCGCACTACGCGGGCACGCTGCTCGACCGCGGCCAGGCGGCCGCGGCGCTGGACGTGGCCCGGCGGGCGGTCGCGACCCCGGCGGAGGACGTGCGGTCGCGCGTCGTCGCGCTGCGCGCGTACGGCTCCGCGCTGCGCGCCAACGGCGCCCGCGACGAGGCGGAGGCGGCGTTGCGGGAGGCGCTGGCGGAGGCGAGCGCGACCGAGCAGGTGCAGGAGCGCGACCAGACCGAACGCGTCCTCGCCGACCTGCTCTCCTCTCGTTAGCTCGCCAGGAAGTCGCGCGCCGTCGCCGGGTCGCGGCGGATCGCCGCGCGGAGCTGGCGCTCCCGGAACGCCGCCCGGCCGGCCGCCACCGCCGCCGCCCACCCGTCGCGGCCCTCCGCCAGCCCCTCGACCACCGCGAACTCCACCAGGTCCTCCAGCGTCGGCCGGTACCGCCGCCCGCCGACCGGCAGGTGGGCACGCGCGAACGGCCGGTCCCGCGGCCCGACCAGCCCCCACAGCTCCGGCTCCGCCACGACCTGCACGTGCGCCTCCGGGTACCCGTCCGCCTTGCCGCGCTCGTAGTCGTAGTGCAGCAACGACGTCGTGCGCGCGGCATCGCCGAACAGGCCGACGAACGACGACGTGACCATGAGGTACCGGTCCTCGTGGTCGGGTGCCAGCCGGTACGACAGGCCGAGGAACACCCGCGGCTTGCGGCGGCCGAGCGTCAGCGGGATCCCCAACGGCTCCCGGCCGGCGCCGTACTGGACGACGGCACGCCCGCGTTCCGCCCACGACGAGAGCCGGATCCCGGTACAGACGGTGGCGTTGAGCAGTGCCGACAGCTCACCCGCGAACCGGTGCGCCTCTGCGGCGAGGTCGAACGCCACCGCTACTCCTCCATCAGGTCACCGAGATGGCCGATCTCGACCCAGGCGATCCGGCCCTGGACCGTCTCGAAGTCCTGCGTCCGGCCCTGCTCCTGGAGCTCCTCCCAGGTCAGCCCGGCCCACTTCAGCGTGGCGGCGATCCGCTCCCGCCACTGCTCGTCCGTGAGGACGAGACAACAGTCGCCCTCGTGCGTCACCTCGGTCATCGTGACCTCCTCCGTCGGCTGCGTTCGACGGTAACGAGTTCGCCGGAGGCGGTCATGCGGGTATCCACAGGGGGACGGCGCGGACGCGCCGGGTGGCGCCTACCGGGCGCGGCGTTCCAGCCGGGGCAGGTCGAGCAGGACGACGGCGCGGCCGTCGACGCGCAGCCAGCCGCGCGCGGCGAACTCCGACAGCGCCTTGTTCACGGTCTCCCGCGACGCGCCGACGAGCTGGGCGAGCTCCTCCTGGGTCAGGTCGTGCGCGACCCGGACGCCGTCGCCGTCGGCGGTGCCGAAGCGTTCGGCCAGACCGAGCAGCGTCTTCGCGATCCGGCCGGGCACGTCGGCGAAGACCAGGTCGGCCATGGCCTCGTTGGTCTGCCGGAGGCGTTCGGCCAACGCGCGGAGCAGGCCGAGGGCGACGCCGGGGTGCTCGCCGAGCCAGGCGTGGAAGTCGCCGGCGGACAGCGTCGCGAGCACGGCGGGGGTGACGGCGGTCGCGGTGGCGCCGCGCGGCTGGGCGTCGAAGAGGGCGAGCTCGCCGAGCAGGTCGCCGGGGCCGAGGACGGCGATGACGTTCTCGCGGCCGTCGGCGGCGGTGCGGCAGATCTTCACCTTGCCGTCGACGACGACGTGCAGCGCGTCGCCCGGGTCGCCCTCGCGGAACAGGTGGTCGCCGCGGTCGAGGCGGCGTTCGGACAGCCGCGCGGTCAGCGCGGCCCAGGCCTCGTCGCCGAGGCCGGCGAACAGCGGCGCGGTGCGCGGCAGGTCGGCCACGCCCGCAGGCTAGCCGACGGCGGCGCGGCCGCGGCGCTTCCAGTACCGGTCGAGCGCGGGGCCGAACCCCTCGCTGACGAACGTCTCGACCTCCTCCGGCCGGGCCGAGTCGAGGAACGTCTCGAGGTCGAGGCCGAGCTCGTCGACGCGCAGCGGCTGCTCGACGCGCTCCATCCCGAGGAGCACGAGCAGGATCGCCAGGGGGAACAGCAGCGCCAGGTAGATGAACATCGCTCGCCTCTCTCGGACGACGCGTTCGTACCCGGTGCCGCCGGGCGCGAACCGGGGGGGCAGGGTGCCGTCGCCCGGTGGCTAGAGTCGGGCGCATGAGAGCGGTGGTGTACCGGGGCGAACGGGACGTACGGGTCGAGGACGTGCCGGAGCCGGAGCTGGTGGCGCCGGACGACGCGATCGTGCGGGTGCGGAAGGCGGCGATCTGCGGCAGCGACCTGCACTTCTTCCACGGCCGGGTGCCGGGCGTGTTCGAGGGGACGGTCGTCGGCCACGAGTACGTCGGCACGGTGGTCGCGGTCGGGGACGCGGTGACGCGGTTCCGGACGGGCGACGAGGTCGTCGGGTCGTTCCAGATCGCCTGCGGCACCTGCGACCCGTGCCGCAAGGGGCGGTTCAACCTCTGCGACGACCTCGGGGTGCTCGGCTACGGCATCTTCGTCGGCGACCTGGCGGGGGCGCAGGCGGAGTACGTCCGCGTCCCCCACGCCGACGTCAACCTGCTCACCGTGCCGTCGGGGCTGTCGCCGGAGCAGGCGCTGTTCGCGGGCGACATCCTCACGACCGGCTGGTACGCCGCCGGGATCGCGCCGGTGCACGAGGGCGACGACGTCGTCGTGGTCGGCGCCGGGCCGGTGGGGACGTTCGCGGCGACGGCGGCGCGGGCGATGGGCGCGGGCCGCGTGGTCGCGGTCGACCTGGTGCCGGCCCGGCTGGAGCTGGCTGCGTCGCTCGGCGCCGTTCCGGTCAACAGCGCCGAACGCGCTCCCGCCGTGGCGGTGGAGGACATCCTCGGCGGCATGGCCGACGTGGTGATCGAGACGGTGGGGCTGCCGCCGGCGCTGGACACGGCGATCGACTGCGTCCGGGCGGGCGGGACGGTGTCGGTGATCGGCGTGCACACGGAGTTCCAGCACCCGCTGCCGCTCGCGAACCTGTTCACCCGCAACGTCACGCTCCGCTTCGGCGGCTCCTGCAACGTGCAGGGCTGGTGGGAGCGCGCGCTGGCGGCGATCGCGGCGGGGCAGGCCGACCCGACGGTGATCGTCACGCACCGGCTGCCGCTGGACGACGCGGCGGAGGGGTACCGGCTGTTCGACAGCAAGGAGGCGATGAAGGTCGTGCTGGAGGTCAGCGACTGAGGGCGCGCAGGACGGCGCGCACGTGCGGCTTGCGCACCTGCCGCGCCAGCGTCGTCTCCCCCGCGACCAGCCGCGAGAACAGCCGCCAGCCGCCCGGCACCGACGCGAGGAAGCCGTGGAACGCCTGGCGGTTCCGCTCGAACGCCGCGAGGAACGCCCGGCCCGCGTCCATCTCCGGCGCCAGCTCCGCCTCGACGTAGCGCGCGTACGCCGCCGGGTCGCCGGCCGCCGCCGCGAGGCCGGCGGCGCGGCCGGAGCGGAGGGCGTAGGAGATGCCCTCGCGGGTCCACGGCTCGAGCAGGCCGGCGGCGTCGCCGGCGACGAGGACTCGGCCGCGCGCCAACGGCGACCCCGGCTCGCGGCAGCGGGTGAGGTGCCCGGCGAACGTCTCCGGCTCGCCGAGCCCGAGCCGCCGGACGAACGCCGCGTAGTACGCGCGCAGCTCGTCGCCGCGCTCGCGCGGGCCGATGACGCCGACGGTGAGCAGCGACCCCTTCGGGAAGACCCAGCCGTACGAGCCGGGCACCGGGCCCCAGTCGATCTGCGCGCGGCCGCGCCAGTACGCCGCCCGCTCCGGCGGCGTCGCGAACTCCCCCTCCAGCCCGACGTCGACCTGCGCCAGCCGGACGCCGACGTAGCCGCCGGTGCGCCCGCCGGTGCCGTCGGCGCCGACGACGTACGCGGCAGTCACGTCCTCGCCGCCCGCGAGCGAGACGGTGACCGCATCGCCGGACTCGGCCAGCGCGCGGACGGCGACCCCGGTGCGCAGCTCCGCGCCCGCGTCGACGGCGCGCGCGACGAGCGCCGCGTCGAGGTCGGCGCGCATCACCAGCCGGAACACCGGCCGGCCGCCGCGGGCGCGGCGGGTGTAGGCCTGCCGCCCGTCCTTGCTGAACGTCATCCGGGTCACCGCGTCGCGCGTCAGCTGCGCGAGGTCGATGCCGGCGTTGCGGGCGGAGAGGCCGATCAGCCCGC
>DASTMB010000088.1 GCA_035714365.1 Mycobacteriales bacterium
GACGACCATCAGCGCGTCGACCTGCTCCAGCGCGTGCCTGGCCGCCTCGACGGGCTCCCCGGCGCCGACGAGCGGCAGGGCGGGGGCCATGTGCTTCTCGACCCGGTCGGCCAGGGTGGCGCGCCCCGCGAAGACGGCGTCCAGCAGCTCACGCTCGCTGACGGACCCGGCCACCTCGCCCATGAGCACCGGCGGCTCCGCCTTCACCACGGGCATCTGCGACACGTTGTACTCGCGCAGGATGTGGATCGCGTCGCGCAGCGTCTCCGAGGGGTGGGTGTGCACCAGCGCGGGCATCTCGCCGCCCTTGCGGCGCAGCACGTCGCCCACGGTCGCCTTGCCGTCCGCCCGGAGGAACCCGTAGGAGGCCATCCAGCGGTCGTTGAAGATCTTCGACAGGTAGCCGCGGCCGCCGTCGGGGAGCAGCACGACCATGACGTCGTCGGGGCCGAGCTCCTTCGCGACGCGCAACGCCGCCGCGACGGCGAGCCCGCAGGAGCCGCCGACGAGCAGCCCCTCCTCGCGAGCGAGCCGCCGCGTGGTGTTGAACGAGTCGGCGTCGCTGATCGCCTCGATGCGGTCGACGACGGTCCGGTCGTACGTCTCCGGCCAGAAGTCCTCGCCGACGCCCTCGACCAGGTACGGGCGCCCGGTGCCGCCGGAGTAGACGGAGCCCTCGGGGTCGGCGCCGACGACGACGACGCCCGGGTTCTGCTCCTTGAGGTAGCGGCCGGTGCCGCCGATGGTGCCGCCGGTGCCGATGCCGGCGACGAAGTGGGTGACCCGCCCCTCGGTCTGCCGCCAGATCTCCGGGCCGGTGGAGCCGTAGTGGGCCTGCGGGTTCATGGGGTTGGCGTACTGGTTCGGCTTCCACGCGTTGGGGATCTCGCGGGCGAGACGGTCGGACACCGAGTAGTACGAGTCCGGGTGCTCGGGCGCGACGGCGGTGGGGCAGACGACGACCTCGGCGCCGTACGCGCGCAGCAGCGCGATCTTCTCGTTGCTCATCTTGTCGGGCATGACGAACACGCACTTGTAGCCGCGCTGCGCGGCGACGATGGCGAGCCCGACGCCGGTGTTGCCGCTGGTCGGCTCGACGATCGTGCCGCCCGGCTTGAGGGCACCGGACGCCTCGCCCGCCTCGATCATGCCGAGCGCGATGCGGTCCTTCACCGAGCCGCCGGGGTTGAAGTACTCGACCTTGGCCAGCACCAACGGCTTCAGCCCCTGGGTGACCTTGGACAGGCGGACCAGCGGCGTGCGGCCGACCAGGTCGACGAGTGACTCGTAGTACTCCACTGCCGGTCCCTCCCGTGGTGGCCGCCCGTCGGCCGCGCGGGGGCTAGCGTACGGGACAACATCCCTGAGGAGACCCCCTGTGATCTACGTCGACATCGCCGTCCGCCTCGAGCCGCAGGCCGCGCGGGAACGCGCCGTGCAGGAGCTGGAGGCGCGCAAGTTCCGCCTCGCCTGGCAGGACGAGTGGTACGGCGTCGCCGAGAAGGGCAGCAAGGGCCTGTCGCTGGTCCTGGGCGCGCTGGCGCAGTACTTCAAGGTCGGCATCCGCGTCATGGGCGGCGCCGACGGCGTGACGGTCGTGCGGTTCGAGAAGCTCGCGAGCGGCTGGATGTCTGGCTGGATCGGCGCGATCCGCGCCAACAACCAGGTCAAGTCGCTGCGCGACGACGTCGCGCGGGCCTTCGAGCAGCAAGGCGTGCTCGTCGGCGTCAGCGAGGCCTAGACCGGCACCGTCACGGGCGACGGCGGCGGGCCGTCGCGGAGCAGCCCGGCGAGCAGCCGGGCCAGGTCGCGCGGCGTCAGCCGGTCGGTCGTCGCCGCCAGCTCGGCGAGCGTCCACCAGCGGTGCTCGGTGATGGTGCGGCGTTCCAGCTCGGTGAACCCCGACGTGTCGACGTCGAACGCCGCGACGCGGGCGAGGAACCACGTCTCGCGGCAGTCGTTGACGGCGCCGCCGAACGCCGCGACGTGCCGGCGGTTCCACACGTGCGGGCCGAGCACGACGTCGCGCAGGCCGGTCTCCTCCAGCACCTCGCGCCGCGCCGCGTCCGCCGCCGTCTCGCCCGCCTCGATGCCGCCGCCCGGCGGGTACCAGAACCTCCGGCCTGGCCGGTCCGGGTCGACGCCGCGGAACAGCAGCAGGCGGTCGCGGTCGTCCAGCAGCAGCACCCGCGCCGACGGCCGCACGACCGGCACCGCGCCGGCGGTCACGGCGACCAGGTCGAGCAGCCGGGCGGCCTCGGCGCGTTGCGTCTCGTCGCCGGTGTCGCGCACCTCCTCGACCAGCCGGCGCAACGGCTCGTCCCACACGGCGGCGGCCAGCCGCGCGGCGTGCCGCAGCAGCCGCGGCTCGCGGTGCCGCAGCCGGTGCGCCACGACCGCGCGCACGCGGTCGCGCACGTCGCGGAGGTCGCGTTGCGCGAGCGCGTGCATGACGTCGGCCTTGAGGTAGCCGGACCGGAAGCAGCGCGGGTCCGCCTCGAGGAACGCCAGCGCCTCCTCGACGGCACCCGGGTCGCCGCGCCGCAGCGCCGCGACCGTCTCCCGCACCGGCGTCTCGAACGCCCGCACCGCGGCCTGGAGCTCGGGCGCGTGGACCGGGTGGCGCGGCGTCGCGGCGAGCAGCGCGTGCAGCCGGCGGACCTCCGCCGCCCGGGCCAGGTGCTCCCCCGCCGCCGTCATGCGGCCACCGTAATCGGCCTGACGGCGCGCGCCGCACCTGCGACGCTGTCGGCTTCGTGAGCTACGTCGACGTCGCCCATCTCTCGTACGTGCTGCCGGACGGGCGGCCGCTGCTGGAGGACGTGTCGTTCCGCGTCGGCGACGGCGCGCACGTCGCGCTCGTCGGCGCCAACGGCGCCGGCAAGACGACGCTGCTGCGGCTCGTCACCGGCGACCTGCAGCCGACCGCGGGCGTCGTCACGCACGGCGGGCGGCTCGGCGTGATGCGGCAGTTCATCGGCTCGATCCACGACGACTCGACGGTGCGCGACCTGCTGCTCTCGCTCGGCGACCCGGCGCTGCACGTCGCCGGCAAGGAGCTGGACGCGGCCGAGCTGGCGATGATGGAGCGCGACGACGAGAAGACGTCGATGCGCTACGCGCACGCGCTCGCCGCGTGGGGCGACGCGGGCGGCTACGACGCCGAGGTGCTCTGGGACACCTGCACGGTGGCGGCGTTCGGGGAGCCGTTCGACCGCGTCGGGCACCGGCTGGTCCGCACCCTCTCGGGCGGGGAGCAGAAGCGGCTCGCGCTGGAGGCGCTGATCCGTTCCGACGCGGCGGTGCTGCTGCTGGACGAGCCGGACAACTACCTCGACGTCGAGGGGAAGCGCTGGCTGGAACGCACCGTCAACGACTGCCCGAAGACCGTCCTCTACGTCTCGCACGACCGCGAGCTGCTCGCCAACACCGCGACCAAGGTCGTCACCGTCGAGGCGCGGACGGCGTGGGTGCACGGCGGCGGGTTCGCGAGCTACCACGAGGCGCGGCAGGCGCGAATCGACCGGCTGGACGAGCTGCACCGGCGCTGGGACGAGGAGCACCAGCGGCTCAAGGACCTGGTCACCACGCTGCGCGTGCAGGCGAAGATCTCGCCGGACATGGCGTCGCGGTACCGCGCGATGGTCACGCGGCTGGAGAAGTTCGAGGCGGCCGGCCCCCCGCCGGAACGGCCGAAGGAGCAGAAGGTCGCGATGCGCCTCGGCGGCGGCCGCACCGGCGTCCGCGCCCTCGTCGTCGCGGACCTGGAGCTGACCGGGCTGACCAAGCCGTGGTCGGCGGAGGTGTTCTTCGGCGAGCGGGTCGGCGTGCTCGGCCCCAACGGCACCGGCAAGTCGCACTTCCTCCGGCTGCTCGCCGGCGAGGACGTAGCGCACACCGGCGAGGCGCGGCTCGGCGCGCGCGTCGTGCCCGGGTACTTCGCGCAGACGCACGACGACCGGTCGTTGCAGGAGAAGACGCTGGTCGAGGTGCTGCACGCGGAGGGGCACGATCGCGGCAAGGCGATGGCCCGGCTGCGCCGGTACGAGCTCGACGGCGCGGGCGACCAGACGTTCCGCAACCTGTCGGGCGGGCAGCAGGCGCGGTTCCAGATCCTGCTGCTCGAGGTGCGCGGCGCCACGATGCTGCTGCTGGACGAGCCGACCGACAACCTCGACATCGCCTCGGCGGAGGCGCTGGAGGAGGGGCTGGCGGCGTTCGAGGGGACGGTGCTGGCGGTGACGCACGACCGGTGGTTCATGCGGTCGTTCGACCGGTTCCTGGTGTTCGGCGAGGACGGCGTGGTGTCGGAGTCGCTCACGGCGTTCTGACGTACCGTGGCCGGCATGGGCGTGGTACGGCGCGTGGCCGCCGGGCTGGCGGCGACGACCGTCGCCGGCGGGGCGCTGCTGGCGGTCGAGGCGCTCGCGGTGACGCGGCGGGAGTTCCTGTCGGCGGAGACGGCGCCGATGGTGCGCGGGCAGTTCGGGCGGGCGTTCGCGCCGCCGCTGCGGCTCGCGGTCCTCGGCGACTCGACGGCCGCCGGCGTCGGCGTCTCGCGCGTCGAGGACTCCGTCGCCGGGCGGGTCGCGCAGGCGGTCGCGGACACCGGGCGGTTCGTCACCGTCGACGGGCTCGCCGTCTCCGGCTCGCGGGCGGCGGACCTGGCGCCGCAGGTGTCGCGCGCGCTGGTGCACCCGCCGGAGGTCGCCCTCGTCCTCATCGGCGCCAACGACGCCACGCACGCCACGCGCCTCACCTCCGTACGCGCGGACGTCCGCGCGGCGGTCGAGCGGCTGCGCCGCGCGGGGGTCGCAGTCGTCGTCGGGACGTGCCCGGACATGGGTTCGTCCACGGCGTTCCTCCACCCGTTGCGCGAGGTCGTGGCGTGGGAGGGGCGGCGCGTCGGGGCGGCCACCCGCGATGCCGCCGGGGACGCGGGCGCGGTGACCGTCGACATCGGCGCCGCGACCGGAGCGGCGTTCCGCCGCGACCCGCGCCGGTACCTGTCGTCCGACGAGTTCCACCCGTCCGCCGACGGCTACGCGCTGTGGGCGGACGCGCTGCGCCCCGCGGTCCTCGACGCGGCGGCACATTTCCCGGTCGGCTAGCGTTACGCGGCACAACGCCGCCACGTCGAGGAGAGAACGTCATGGCCGAGGCCGTCATCGTCGCCACCGCCCGCTCGCCGATCGGGCGCGCGTTCAAGGGCTCGCTCAAGGACCTGCGGCCGGACGACCTGACCGCGACGATCATCCGGGCCGCGCTGGACAAGGTGCCCGCGCTCGACCCGCACACGATCGACGACATCATGCTCGGCTGCGGCCTCCCCGGCGGCGAGCAGGGGTTCAACATGGCGCGCGTCGTCGCGACGCTGCTCGGCCTGGACGACGTGCCCGGCACGACGCTGACCCGCTACTGCGCGTCCAGCCTCCAGACGACGCGGATGGCGTTCCACGCGATCAAGGCGGGCGAGGGCGACGTGTTCGTCAGCGCCGGCGTCGAGTGCGTCAGCCGGTACGCGAAGGGCAACAGCGACAGCCACCCCGACACCACCAACCCGGCATTCGCGGAGGCGCAGCAGCGCTCGGAGACGTTCGCGCAGGGCGGCCAGACCTGGCACGACCCGCGCGAGGACGGCCAGCTCCCCGACATCTACCTGGCGATGGGCCAGACCGCCGAGAACCTCGCCCAGCTCAAGGGGATCACCCGCGAGATGCAGGACGAGTTCGGCGTGCGGTCGCAGAACCTCGCCGAGAAGGCGCTCGCCGACGGCTTCTGGCAGCGCGAGATCACGCCCGTCACGACGCCCGACGGCACCGAGGTCAGCGCCGACGACGGCCCGCGCCCCGGCGTGACGCTGGAGGGCGTGCAGGGGCTCAAGCCGGTGTTCCGCCCCGACGGCACCATCACGGCCGGCAACTGCTGCCCGCTCAACGACGGCGCCGCCGCCGTGGTCGTCATGTCCGACACGAAGGCCGCCGAGCTCGGCATCACGCCGCTCGCGCGGATCGTCGCCACCGGCGTCAGCGCGTTGAGCCCGGAGATCATGGGCCTCGGCCCGGTCCAGGCGACGCGGAACGCGCTGCGCAACGCCGGCATGACCATCGACGACATCGACCTGGTCGAGATCAACGAGGCGTTCGCGGCGCAGGTGATCCCGAGCTACCAGGACCTCGGCATCGACCTGGACAAGCTCAACGTGCACGGCGGCGCGATCGCGGTCGGCCACCCGTTCGGCATGACCGGGGCCCGGATCACCGGCACGCTGATCAACGGCCTGGACTTCCGCGACAAGACGCTCGGGCTCGAGACGATGTGCGTGGGCGGCGGCCAGGGCATGGCGATGATCGTGGAGCGCCTCGGTTAGGCCGAAAAGCGCAACGACCGCATGACACCTTCGGGTGGTTTCCGCATCCGTTGGTCCCGAACGCCGCTCCGGTGGCCGACGATGTGACCGTGCACCCGGCGCTCCTGGTCGCGGTGCCGCTGCTGCTTGCGGCCGTGGCACTGCTCAGCTTCCAGCGTGGCTACCTCGCCGCGCGGCGCAACGACGACCTGCGGGTGCGCCTGCTGGTCGACATCGTCGCCGACGCGATGACGGTCGTCGGCGACCGGTCCGCGTCGGACGCGGTCGTGCGGCGGCTGGCCGAGGTGGTCCACGCGGACGCGACGGCGGTCGGGTACATCGACGGCGGGCGGCTGCACCTGTTCGGGATGCACGGCTACGACGACGGCGTGCGCAACCACTCGCTCGGCAAGGGCGAGGGGCTGTCCGGGCGCGCGTGGGCGGCGGGCGAGCCGCTCGTCGTCGCCGACGTCCGGCAGGAGCCCGGCTACATCGACGGCGGCGCCGGCATCCGCAGCGGCCTCTACGTGCCTGGCAAGGCGCGCGGCCGGGTGACGGTCGTGCTGGCGGTCGAGTCGACGCGGCCCGCCGCCTACACGCAGAAGGACCTGCTGCTCGTCCGCCCGCTCGCCGACCTGCTCGCGTCGATGCTGGAGAGCCGGCGGATGCTGCGCGAGGCCGAGCAGCTCGAGGAACGCCTCCTGACGCTGGTGGGCCACGAGATGCGGACGCCGTTGACGACGATCTTCGGCACGCTGACGACGTTGCGGCACTACGCCGACCGCGTCGACGCCGGGGCGCGCGACGACCTGCTCGACGCGGGCCTGCGCGCGAGCCGGCGGCTGGAACGTCTCGTGGAGGCGTTGCTGATGGCGGCGCGGCTGGACGCGGACGACGTGACGTTCCGGCGGACGCCGATCCTGCTGCACGGCGTCGTCGCCGAGGCGGTGGCGGCGACCGGCGCCGCCGACCGCGTGGCGGTGGACGTGCCGGCGACGCTCGGCGTCACCGCCGACACCGTCCACCTGGGCAGCGTGATCCAGCAGCTCGTGGAGAACGCCGTCGTGCACGGCGGCGACGGGCCGGTCGAGGTGCGCGGCTCCGACGCGGGCGCGGGGATGGTCGTCGTGGAGGTGCGCGACTACGGCCCGGGCATCCCGGAGGACGAGCAGGAGGCGGCGCTGGGTCGGTTCCGGCGCATCGGGGAGCACAGCGTTCCCGGCACCGGTCTCGGCCTCTACCTGGCGCGGCGGCTGGTCGAGGGGATGGGCGGCGAGCTGGGGCTGCGGTCGGCGCGCGGCGCCGGCTGCGTCGTCACGGTGCGGCTGCCGACGGCGGCCGAGCCGCCCGCGTCGATGGTGCCGCCGTCAGAGCTCCCAGTCCCACTCGCCCGGACCCCGCTGGACGCGGAGCAGCAGGTCGCCGAGCGTCGCGGCGTCGCCGGCTAGCCCGGTCGCGGCCACGGGGTGCAGCCGGGCCAGGACGGCTCCCGCCGCCTCCTCCGGCAACGGCGCCGGATCGACGTCGTGCGTGTGCACCAGGCACTCCGCCAGCGCGACCGCCGCGAGGTCGGCGGCGGTCATCGCGTGGTGGGGGTGCCGCGCGGGCGCCTCGTCGGTCGCCGCGCGCAACGCCGTGACCAGGTCGCGCGCGACGACCGCGAGCTGGTCGGCGAGCACCGCCTCGCGCGCGGGCGCCGGCGGCGTCCGGTAGGTCGCCGGCCGCGGCCCGGCGCCGACCTCCAGCGCCTGCTCGTAGATCGCGAACGCGTCGACCAGGTGCTTGACCGTGTCCGCGCGGCTCCAGCCGGGGCAGGCCGACGCCCCGCGCCACCACAGCGCCGACCGCCGCCGCACCCGCCGCACGGCGTCCGCCGCGGCGTTGTCCACAAGCCCGGTGAGCGTCCACAGATCGGGCCGCGGCGGTATTGACACCACGCCGGCGACGTTACCGTGGCCCCATGAGGTCACTCGCCGCCGCCGCCGTCGCGCTCGCCCTGCTCGCGGGCTGCACGCCGCGCGACCGCGCCGCGGCGCCGACGACGTCACCGTCGCCGTCGGTCGCGACGACGACCGCCGCGCCGTCGACCACCGTGCCGCCCTCCCCCTCGGGATCGCCCGCGGTGACGGCCTCCGCGTCGGCACCGGCCGGGGCGCCCTGCCCGGCCGCGTACGCCGCGCCCGACCCGGCCCGCCCGGTCGTGGACCTGACGTTCGTGGTCGCGGACGACAAGGCGAGCGTCCGCGGGCGGGAGAAGGTGACGTTCACACCCGACCGGCCCACCGACCGGCTGGTGTTCCGGCTCTGGGCCAACGAGCCCGCCGCGCGCAGGGGCGGCGGCTCCAGCGCCGTCACCTCGGTGTCCGTCGGCGGGCGGGCGGCGGCGTTCTCGGCGAGCGCCGACCGCACGACCGTCACCGTGCCCGGCACCCACCCGGCGGGGCGCCCGGTCGTGGCCGACCTGGCGTTCACCGTCACGCTGCCCTCCGGGGTCAACGAGCGGTTCGGCCACCGCGGCGGCACCGCGTGGTTCGGCTCCGGCTTCCCGCTGCTCGCCTGGGAACGCGGCCGCGGCTGGGCGACCGAGCCCGCGACGGCGGCGTTCGCGGAGGCGGCGACCAGCGAGTCGTTCCGGCTCACGCTGCACGTCGACACCGCGCCCGGCGACGTCGTGCTCGGCACCGGCGCCCCCACCGGGCAGGCGGGGCGGGTCCGGCACCGGAGCGCGGACGCCGTGCGGGACGTGCTCGTGGCCGTCGGGCCGTTCCGGACGGCGACCGCGTCGGCGGGCGGCGTGCCGGTGACGGTCGGGGTGGCGCCCGGGCTGCCGGACAGCGCGCCCGCGCTGGCCCGGCAGCACGTCGCGGCGATCCGGACGCACGCGGCGCGGTTCGGGCCGTTCCCGTATGCGAGCCTGGACGTCGCGGTCGTGCCGGACGTCCACGGCGGCATCGAGTTCCCCGCCGGGATCATCCTGGGGCACGCGCAGGACCAGGACGCCACGCTCGTGCACGAGGTCGCGCACGAGTGGTTCTACGGGCTGGTCGGCGACGACCAGGGGCGCGACCCGTGGCTGGACGAGGCGTTCGCGACCTACGCCGAGGCCCTGGCCAACGGCACCGCCGGGCGGTACCTGTCGACACCGGTGCCGGCGTCGGGCCGCAACCGCGTCGGCGCCCCGATGACGTACTGGGAGCCGCGCACGGCGGTGTACTACCGCTCGGTCTACGTCCAGGGCGCGGCGGCGCTGCTGCGGGCGCGGCGCGCGGCGGGGACGGCGGCGTTCGACGGGGCGCTGCGCTGCTACGTCGCCGCCAACGCCCACCGGATCGCCACGCCGGCCGACCTGGCGGCGGCGCTGAACGGGCTCCCGGCGGCGGTGGCCGTGCTGCGCCGCTACGGCGCGCTGCCGAGGGGGTGAGGAGGGCGTAGGTCCCGGGCGGAACCACCCAAGTCAGGTCTTGCCGCGCGGGCCGCGGCGGGGCAAGGTGGGGCATGGACCGCTGACGCGTACCGGGAGGTCGCATGTCGCTGCACCACTCCTTGGAGACCCACCAGAACCTGCTCCAGCGGATCCCCGAGGTGACCGGCCGGCACCTCCCCCAGTGGTTCGAGACCATCGAGAACGGCCCCGCGCTGCTCCGCTTCGAGGAGCGCGTCACCTGGCTGCGCGACGAGCACGACCTGCCGCACGGCTACGCCACGGCCCTGGTCTACGAGCACGACCAGCGCCGCCGCGCCGTCTGACCTCGGCTCACCGCACCACCCGCGCCGACCCGCCGCGCCTCGCGCGCCGCGGGTCACCGGCGTGGGCGCCGTCGCGTGCGTGCCGTCGCGGGCGCCGGGCCGGGCCGGGCCGCGGCACCGGCCCCGGACGCGGCACAGCCCGGCAACGCTCGGGGGCGCGCGGCCGGGCTGTGACGTTCTCGGGGTGCTACGGCGTGGTCGACGGCTTCCCGGTCGGGTGCGTCGTGGCCTTGCCGTGCGCGGCGCCGGACCTGCCGTGCGAGCCGGACCTGCCGTGGCTGCCGGTGTCGCCGGACCCGGTCCCGGCCGCGTCGTCCGCGTCCTCGTCCTGGTCCTCGGTGGCCTCGGCGTCGTGCGCCTTCTTGCCGCAGTCGCTCTGCGCGGCCGCGGCGACGAGCGCGCCGTGCGCCTTCGGGTCGGCGTTCTCGGCCCGCTCGGCGCGGGCGACGGCGGAGACGTACGCGCCGTGGTTCTTCACGTCGGCCGGACACGGGGGCGCCTCGGGGGCGGTCGCCTCGGTGCCGGCGTCGGCGGCGTGGCCGGTGCCGGCCGTGGCGGCGTCGCCGGAGCGGCCGTGCGCGGCGGACGTGTGGGCGCCCGACTTCGCGAGCCCGGTGTCCGACGCCGCGGTGACGATCGTGGTGGCGGCGGAGCCGCCGGCGGCGACGACGGTCGCGGCGGCGAGCGCCGCGAGCGCGGTGGTGCGAGTCAGCATCGGGAACCCAACGTTCGAGAACGGCACGGTCGGACACACAGGCGCGGCCGCGGCCGCGAGGATACGGGTCAGGCGGTGATTCGCCAGACCTCCCCGTCGGCGGACGCGAGGTACACCTCGCCGCGGCTGTCGACGCCGAACGACGTGGGGTGGCCGCCGCCGAACGGCAGCGGCGTCACGGCGGGCGCGTCGCCCGTCCCGGCCGGGAACGACCAGAGCTCGCCGGAGCAGTAGTCGCCGAACAGGTACCGCCCGCGCAGCGCCGCGACCGAGCCGCGGTAGACGACGCCGCCGGTGACCGAGCAGCGGTCGCCGCCGTGGTCGTAGGTGTGCACGGGGGCGACGAGGCGTTCCGGCCGGGCCGGCTGCCCGTCGCGGTACCGCGCCTTCCCCTCGAACACCCGCCAGCCGTAGTTGGCGCCGGGCTGCCGGGCGGGCGAGACGACGTTGACCTCCTCGAACCGGTCCTGGCCGACGTCGGCGAGGTACAGGTCGCCGGTCTCGGGGTCGAACGAGAACCGCCACGGGTTGCGCAGCCCGAACGCCCAGATCTCCTGCTCGCGCACGACCGTGCCGGCGAACGGGTTGTCGGCCGGGATGCCGTACGGGCGCCCGCCGGTGGGGCGCGGGTCGACGCGCAGGATCTTGCCGAGCGGGCGGTCCAGGTCCTGCGCGTTGTTGCGCGGGTCGCCGCCGGAGCCGCCGTCGCCGAGGCCGATCAGCAGCCGCCCGGACGGGTCGAACAGCAGCAGACCGCCGTTGTGGTTGGGGAACGGCTGGTCCACGAACAGCAGCTGCCGCCGCGACGCCGGGTCGGCGCGGTCGGGGTCGCCGGAGACGTGGTACTCGACCACGCGGGTGTCGCCCTCGTTGTCGGTGTAGTAGACGTAGCAGAGCCCGCTGCGGGCGTAGTCGGGCGCGAACGCGATCGACAGCAGCCCCTGCTCGCCGCCGCTCTTGACCTGCCCCGCGATGTCGAGGAACGGCGCCGGCAGCACCCGGCCGTCCTTGACGACGCGGACCCGGCCCGGCTGCTCGACGACGAACAGCCGCGGGTCGCCGGGCGGCGCCGTGACGTGCACGGGCGAGTCGAACGTCGCGACGAGCTCCAGGCGCGGCGTCCCGGTGCGGGTGCCGGGCGTGGCGCCGCCGGAGGCGGACGCCGACGGCGAGGCGGGGGTGGTCGCGGTGGCGGACGGCGAGGCGGGCGGTGCGGTCGTGGGGCGCGCGTCCGGCGAGCCGGAGGTGCAGGCGGTCGCGAGCGCGAGGGCGAGGGAGCAGGCGGCGGCGCGGCGCATGGCAGCATCGTCACACGGCCGACCGAGGAGGACGCATGGACGCCGACCGGCTACGCGGGTTCGTCCGCGACAACCACCGCGCGGTGCTGGCGACGCGGCACGCCGACGGACGGCCGCAGCTCTCGCCGGTGCTCGTGGCCGTGGCGCCGGACGGCCGGCTCGCGGTCTCCACGCGGGAGACGGCGGTCAAGACGCGGAACGTCCGCCGCGACCCGCGCGTGTCGCTCTGCCTGCTCGACGACGGGTTCTTCGGCGACTGGGCGCTGGCCGAGGGCGTCGCGGAGGTGCTGTCGCTGCCGGAGGCGATGGAGCCGCTGGTGCGGTACTACCGCGACGTCGCGGGCGAGCACCCGGACTGGGACGAGTACCGCGCGGCGATGGAGCGGGAGCGCCGGGTGCTGCTGCTGGTCGACGTGGAGCGGGCGGGGCCGACCGTCAGCGGGTGAACGCCGCGGAGCCGAGGTTCGGCGCGTGGTCCTCGCCGGCCAGGTTGGCCGGGGTCGCCGAGCGGGTCCAGTCGGCGAACGCCGAGAAGTAGCCGGAGCGCGGGCCGCCGAGCGCGCTCCACGGCACCGTGAAGACGAGCCGCCGACCGCCGATCCCGAACGTCCCCGGGTAGCGGACGAACCCCTTCGGCGTCTGGAGGTAGGCGAACCAGCCGTCCGGCTCGCCGTCGGTGAAGAGCTGGTAGTCGCTCTCGATCTGCCCCGGCCGGGCGAAGAGGTCGACGCCGACGCCCATGGTCTCGTTCGACGGCACCCGGGCCGGCACGTCGGCGGCCATGACGACGGTGACGCGCGCGTTCGCGCCGTCGTCCTCGACGGTGACGGAGGCGATGTCGCCGTAGCCGGGCGTGGTGGCGCCGGCGTCGCGCGTGCCGTCGGTCGCGATACCGACCCGGTGGAACGCCGCGGTGCCCGGCGGCGGCGCGGTGGTGGCACCGGCGGAGCCGGCGGGGGCCGAGGGGGCGCCGGGGGCGCCGGCGCTCGGGCCGGAGCCGGGGCGCGCGGTGCCGGAGGCGCCGGGCGCCCGAGCGGACGCCGTGGCGGACGCGCCGGCGGTCGGCGCCACGGTGTCGGTGGGGACGGGCGCGAGCGAGGACGGCCGGGCGGCGAGGTCGCGGCTCGGGCCGCCGCCCTCGTCGGTCGTCCTCCCGGAGACGCAGCCGGCGGCGAGCAGGCTCACCGCGAGCGCGCACACGCCGAGGGCCCGGCCGGAGCCGGGCCCTCGGGTGCTGACGCCGGTGCTCAGTTGTTCTTGTCGCGCATGTCGTGCGGGACGGACACGACGAACGGGTCCTGGCCGTCGTCGTCCGACGTGCAGGTCTTGCTGCCGTTGTCGAACGTGGCCTTCCAGTTGATCGTGTACGTGCGGCCGTCGCCGCGGCCGGACCGCTCCGAGCGGAGCGCGAAGTCCACCGCCGCGGTGCCCGCGCCGGTGGCCGCCGGGCCGCTGGTGTAGGTGAAGTCCGGGTCGTGCGTCGCGCCGCCGTCGCCGCCGACCGCGTCGGTGACGACCGGGTCGATCTCGATCGTGACGTTGCCGCCGTCGGCGTCCGTGGCGGACACCTTCTCGGCGACGAACTTGTGGTTCGGCGGCCACAGGGTCGTCGGACCCGCGAACGCCACCACGTCGCCGTCACCGCAGTCCGCGGTGATCGACTGCGACGCGTACTTGTTGCCACCGGCGAAGCCAGGAACGGCGACGCCCAGCGCGGCCGTGAAGCCGACAGCGATGGCGGCTCCCTTGGCGATCTTCAAAACTGACCCTCCTTCGTCGTGCGGCCCTGCCCCCGCAAGACGCGCTCATCGAGAACGCGTGGACCGTTCGTCGCCGGCCCCGCGATCTCCTGCCGAGACTGGATACGCCGTTGGGAGCAACTCCTCGCGCCCGTCCGCCGAAGTTCTCCCGCCCTTGACGTGCGCCGTCCGGCCCGGGAGCATCCGGGACTCCGGCGTTGGCCCTACCGTCGCCGTGGCATGCGCTCGTAGCTCAATCGGTGAACGAGAGGGGACACCGGGGCACGTCCGCCGCGCCGTTGCACGACCGGTCGTCCCGGGGCCGCCGCCGAGCTAGCCGGCGTCACGGCCCCTCACGGGGAGCGCGCGATTCCCGTGCGGCCTGCCACCACGCCAGCCGAAGGCAACGGTGGTTTCGGTGCGGTACCGCGTCCTGACGTCCCTCCTCAAGAGCATCGCTCTTGTAAAGCGAAGGTTGCGGGTTCGAGCCCCGTCGGGCGCACCGGTCAACGGGGGTTGGCGAAGGAGGCAGCGGCCGTGGGGCCGGTCGAACGCGCGCTGGCCGCGCTCGTCGCGGACGCGACCGGCACCCGGCTCGACGTCGAGCGGGCGGCGCCGGGGGCGCCGGGCGAGTTCCGCGTCGACGCGCGGCCGCTCGGCGAGGCCGACGGCGGCGACGCCGTCCGCGCGCTGGCGAAGACCCTCGCCGACCTGCCGCAGGTCGAGGCGGCGGTCGCGGTGCCGCCGCGGGTCTACCTGCGGCTGCCGGCGGCGTTCCTCGCGGACACGGTCGTCGCGGCGGTCCGCGCGGAGGGGGCGCGGTACGGCTGGGCGCCGCCGCGCGACGAGCCGATCGTGTTCTCCATCGGCTGCCCCAACGCGAACAAGCCGCTGCACGTCGGCCACCTGCGCAACTGCTTCCTCGGCAACGCCGTGTCGAAGGCGTTCGAGACGCAGGGCTACGACGTCTGGCGCACCGAGGAGCTGGCGAACTTCGGGCTGCACGTCTGCCAGGCGCTGGTCGCCTACGAGCGCTGGGGCGGCGGCGCCACGCCGGAGTCGGCCGGGCTGAAGCCGGACCGGTTCGTCGGCACCTGGTACACGCGGTTCCACGAGGAGCGGCTCAAGCTCGCGGTCGACGACGAGACGCCGACCGAGCTGGACGAGGCGGCGGCGGACCTGCTGCGCCGCCAGCACGCCGGCGACCCGGACCTGCTGGCCGTGAACGAGCGCGTCACCGAGTGGGCGATCGCCGGCATCCGGGAGACGTACGAGCGGATCGGGCTGCGGCACGACTTCGTGCTGCGCGAGCTGGAGGCGCTGCCGGTCGCGCTGGCGCTGGTCGAGGAGGGGCTGCGTTCCGGCGTCTGCGTCCGGCGCGACGACGGCTCGGTCTACGTCGACCTCACCGACGCGGGGCTCGGCGTCGTCACGCTGATCCGCCGCGACGGCACGCCGTTGTCGCTCGTCTGCTTCGTCGCGATCTGGGTGCGCCGCGCGCAGCTCCACCCGCACGGGCGGGTCGTGCGGATCACCGGCGAGCAGTGGCGGGAGGGGTTCTCGCAGTTCCTCGAGATCCTGCGCCGGCTCGGGCACCCGGAGGTCGCCGACGGCACCGACGGCATCTGGTACGGCATGATCCGCTCCCCCGACGGCAAGATCCGCTCGCGCACCGGCAACGAGGTGTCGGCGGACGCGCTGCTGGACGGGTTCCGCGACCGGTTCCTCTCCGACTGGGCGGCGGTGCTGCCGTCGGTCGAGCCGTACCACCGGGAGACCTGCGAGCGGCTCGCGGTCGCGCTGCTCAAGGCGTTCATCCTCGGCAAGCGGCGCGAGGACACCATCGTCTACGACAACGACGCAGTGTGGCGCGACACGGTGCCGCGGCTGGGGCGGCTCGCGGCGGCGTTGCGGCTGGGTGAGGACCCGCCGCCGGCGCGGCCCGGCGGGCCGACGGGGAAGGCGGCGCGGCGGCTGGTCGCCGACCTGGCGCTGGCGCTCAACGCGCTGCCGTGGACGTTCGCGCGTGCCGCCGCGCGCTACGACGCGGCGGACGTGCTGGGGCAGGCGGACCGGGTGGCCCGGCAGGCGATCGAGTGCGAGCGCCGGGGCGTGCTCTCGCCGGAGCTCGCCGTCGCGGCCGGCCGGGTCGTGCGCAACGCGCTGTGGGCGCTGGACGTCACCCTGCCGTCGTCGCCGCGAGAGCTGCCGCCTGCCCTGGACGCGCGGCGCTGACGCCGAGGTCCGGGCAGAGACCGGACCGCACGAACGCCAGCGCGACCTCCGGGTCGTCGAACGCGCCGTGCTCGGCGAGCACCCGCAGCGTCGGCTCGGCCGCGCCGAGGTACGAGCCGTGCGAGATGGCCAGCGCCGTCGCCTCTGCCGCGGCCGCCGCCGGGTCGCCGAACGCGTCCGCGTGCACCGTGGCCGTCGCCACCAGCTCGTCCGGGTCCGGCGCGAGGAACGCGTGCACCAGGTCCGGCAGCAGCACCGCCGCCGCGCGGCGCACGTCCGGGTCGAGCACCGGCCAGGTCCGGGCGAACACGTCGCGGAACAGCACCGCGTGCCGCCGCTCGTCGTCGGCGTGGTCGGCGACGAGCTGGCGGACGCCGAGCTGCACGCGGTCGTCGTACGGCACCCGCGTCAGCGTCGCCGAGATCAGCGTCTCCGAGACGAACGCCGCGAGCAGCCGGACCGCGTCCCGCGCCTCCTCCGGCGCCAGCGCGACCGCCTCGCGGGTGCGGCGCACGAACGGCGGCGGCGTCTCCGGCGCGGCGACGCCGGAGCGTCGTTCGACCGCCTCGGACAGCGTCGCGCACATCTCGGCGTGGCCGGCCTCGTCGGTGTAGAGGCGCAGCGCGTCGTGGCGCAGCTCGCGCGGGAACGCCCCGGCGAGCGGCGAGTCGCGGATCACGGCGACGGCGTCGTTGACCGGGCCGAGCTCGAGCGCGACGGTCATCGCAAGGTGCCACTGGAGGTGCCGGGCACAGAGGTCGTTCGCGGTCTCCTGGTCGAGCGCCGCGGCGCGCGGCAGCGCGAGCAGCGGCACGACCTCCGGCGTGAAGAACGCCTTGCCGTCCTCGAACGCCGTGCTCTGGTGCGGCTTCGCGCGCACCCAGGCGCGGGTGTCCCACGACCGGAACGCCGTGCGGTACGGCGTCGTCTCGTCCATCGCTGGCCTCTCGCGGGGTGGTCGGGTCGGGGTCCCGGGCGCGCGCGCCGCCTCCGCCGTGAGCGCCACCCCGGTGGGGGCGGCGCGCGGCGCACCGGGACTACGTTCGTGCAGGGGTCGCCCGCACCTGCCGAACGGGCCGTGCCGGTGCCGATTCCGGCGGCGGCCCGAGGTACGGGACAGCGGCGAGCGCTAGGCGCTCACGGGCGGGACGCAGATCTCGTATGTGCCGTAGGGAACGCAGACGCGGGAGATGCTCCCGGCCAGCAGGTCCTTGACGCACTGCACCTGCGTGGACGGCGGTGTGCCGCCGGTGCAGGCCGCCTCCGACGCCTGGGCGGAGCCCGGCGCGGCGAAGGCCGCGACGGCGGCCGCCGCGAGGGCGAGACGAACGATGCGCTTGGTCAAGTCGGTCACCTCCTCCTCCTCGCCGGGGTGGCCAGGCGCCCGGGGCGAGGTCCGGGCGCCGCCGCGCGGGTAGCGCGCGCGGCCGGGCTGGTGGGGGCGGCGGGGCCGCCGGGGGGTCGTTCGCGGTGGGTCGGGTCGTGCGGTCGTGCGGTCGTGTCGCGGGCCGGGCGCGGGCGCCGCCCACCGGGCGTTGCCACCTCCGGCGCGGCGCTCGCGCGCCCGGCTCGCGTCGTTGCTTCAGGTGCCCGTCCCTGCCGAACGACGCGCTGCCGGTGCCGAGCCGGCGACGAGCCGAGGGACGCGCGGGTCACGCTGGGCCTTACGGGAGGCAGATGTGTGTGGCCGTGACGCAGATCTGGGACACGGTGATCACGTTCTGCACGGCCTCCTCGAGGCACTGGACGATGAATGTCCCCTGGTCGAGGCAGCCGGTCGCCGCCGAGGCGGGCGCGGCCGGGGCCGCGAGCGCGCCGACGACGGACGCCGCCAGCGCGAAGCGCGCGATGCGCTTGGTCAAGACGATCACCTCCTCCTCCTCGCCTGGGTGGCCAGGCGCCCGGGGCGAGGTCCGGACGCCGCCGCGCGGGTAGCTCGCGCGGCCGGGCTCGTGGGTGGTGCGGGGGTGGTGCCGCGGTCCGGGCGCGGGCGCCGCTGCCG
>DASTMB010000089.1 GCA_035714365.1 Mycobacteriales bacterium
CGGCGGGGGCCGCGACCTCCGGCTCGGGCTTGGGCCTGGGTGCCGCCTTCGGCTTGGCGGCGGACGCGGGGGCCGCGTCCGGGAACGCCGCGCGGACCTTGCGCTCGACCGGCATCTCGACGGTCGAGGACGCCGAACGGACGAACTCTCCGTTGTCCTTCAACCAGGAGACGAGGGCCTTGCTCTCCAGCCCCAGCTCCTTGGCGAGTTCGTAGACCCGCTTCGCCACGCGTGTGCTCCTCTGTCGTTACTACATGGGCGTGCTCATCGGTTGGTGACGCTCATCGCGAGTTCATCCGTGATCACTCTTCTCCGGTCGGTCCAGGAACGCGGTCAACGGCGAGAGGTCGAGCGGGCCCGCGAGCCGCAACGCCCGCTGGAACGCCTTGCGGCGTTCCGCGAGGTCGACGCATCCGGGGTCGGGGTGGACGTGCGCGCCCCGGCCCGGCAGCCGTCCGCGCGGGTCGACGACGAGGATGCCGTCCGGCCCGGCGACGACGCGCAGGAGTTCGAACTTCGCCGCTCGGGAACGGCAGCCCACACAGGTGCGGACCGGAGCGCCCGAGCGTCCAGTCATCGAGTCTACCGCCATGTCCCCTCTAGGGCACTACCGGATACTCCGTCCGGCCGTACGCCGGCCCTACCCGCCCGCCGCGGGCTCCGTGGCGCCCGCCGCCGCCTCGCCCTCGGTGTCGGCGTGGATGTCGATGCGCCAGCCGGTCAGCCGCGCGGCCAGGCGGGCGTTCTGGCCCTCCTTGCCGATGGCGAGCGAGAGCTTGAAGTCCGGCACGGTCACCCGCGCCGACTTCGCGGCGGCGTCGACCACCTCGACCTTGGTGACCGTCGCCGGGGACAGGGCGTTGCCGACGAACGTCGCCGGGTCGTCGGACCAGTCCACGATGTCGATCTTCTCGCCGTGCAGCTCGGTGACGACGTTGCGCACCCGCTGGCCGAGCGGCCCGATGCAGGCGCCGCGGGCATTGACCGACGGCGAGTGCGAACGCACCGCGATCTTCGAGCGGTGACCCGCCTCGCGGGCGATCGCGGCGATCTCGACGGTGCCGTCGGCGATCTCCGGCACCTCCATCGCGAACAGCTTCTTCACGAGGTTCGGGTGGGTGCGCGACAGCGTGATCGACGGGCCGCGGACGCCCTTGTGCACCTGGAGGACGTACGCGCGGATGCGCTGGCCGTGCTCGTACCGCTCCCCCGGCACCTGCTCGGCGACCGGCAGCACGGCCTCGACCTTGCCGAGCTGGACCAGGACGTTCTGCGACGCGTGCTGCTGGATGATCCCGGCGACGACGTCGCCCTCGCGGCCGGCGTACTCGCCGTAGGTGAGCTCCTGCTCGGCGTCGCGGAGGCGTTGCAGGATGACCTGCTTGGCGGTCATCGCGGCGATGCGGCCGAAGTCCTCGGGCGTGTCCTCGTACTCGCGGAGGAGGTTGCCCTCGTCGTCCACCTCGCGGGCGTAGAGGCGCACCTCGCCGGTCTTGCGGTCGACCTCGACGCGGCACTCGCCGTGCGCGCCCTCGGTCTTGCGGTACGCCGTGGCGAGGGCGGTCTCGATCGCCTCGACCACGGTCTCGAACGCGATGTCCTTCTCGCGCTCGATCGAGCGCAGCGCGGCGATGTCGACGTTCACTGTTCGTCCTCCTCCGGGGCGTGCGTGAACTCGACCACGACGGTCGCCTTCGTGACCTCGGCGTACGGCACCCGGCCGAGACCGTCGACGTCGGCGCCCTCGTCGTCGGCGGCCGTCACCCGCCCGGTCGCGCGCGAGCCGTCGGAACGCCGCACGTCCACCAGGCGGCCGACGTTGCGGCGCCAGTGGCGGGGCAGGGTCAGCGGCCGGTCGACGCCCGGCGAGGTGACCTCGAGGACGTACGCGCCGGTGAACGGGTCGGCCTCGTCCAGCGCGGCGGACACGACGCGGGTGGCGTCGGCGACGTCGTCCAGGGAGATCCCGCCGTCGCGATCGACCACGACCTGGACGAGCTGGCGCTTGCCGGCGGCGCGGACGGCGACGTCCTCGACGTCGAAGCCAGCCTCGGCGAGCGGGGGTGCGATCGCGGCCCGGACCCGGGTCGCCACGGCGCCGCTCATGCCGCCTCCCGGTGTTGTGTTGTGGCCGCGCTCGGAGAATCCACCCTAACGCGGGCCAATCCGCGGGGGCCACCACCGACGAACGACCTGGCACAAGCACCTCCCCTGACCCCGGAAGGAGCGCCCGTGCCAGGACACCTGGAACCACGCGCGTTCGGCGAGCTGATGACCGAGTCGGCGGACCGGCACTCGGACGCGATGCGCGCGATGAAGGCGCCGCTCGGCGAGATCGCCGCGCTCGCCTCGGAGCGGTCGGCCGCGCGTGCGGTCGCCGCGGAGGCGGTGGCGGCGTTGCAGACGGCCGCCTCGCTGGAGAACCTCGCCGTCCTCACCTACTCGACGGCGCTGACGCTGCCGTACCTGAAGAGCCCGGCGAACGCCGCGTTCAAGACGGTGGCGGCGTTCGCCAAGACGACGATGGCGCAGCACGCCGACCACGGCCGGGCGTTCAACGCCAAGGCCAAGGAGCTGGGCGGGGTGGAGCAGACCAAGCCGAACCCCAAGTACGCGCCGGTCGTCACGAGCGCCGTCCCGAAGCTGAAGCGGGGCAACCCGCTCGACCTGGTCGAGCTGGCCATCACGCTCGAGGACGTCGCGACGTCGACCTACGTGCGGAACGTCCAGGACGTGTCGGACCCGAAGGTCCGGCTGCTGTTCGGGACGGTCGCGGGCGTGGAGTCGCAGCACCTCGCGACGCTGCTCGCGGTGCGGGCGCTGCTCAAGGCGAACGCGACCAACCTCGTCACGGTGAGGGCCACCGGCGGCGCGGTGGACGCGGCCGCCCTGCCCGCCGCGGCCGGCAGCGCGCCGGTCCCGGAGACGTTCAAGAAGACCGACCTGGCCAGCCCGGCCACCGAAGGGGCCGTGCGATGAACGAGCGCGAGCTGCGCGCGATGACCGCGCACATGAACGACATGCACGCGGAGACGTTCCCGCGGCTGCGCGAGGCGATGGACGACCTCGGCTCGGGGCTGCGCCGCACGATGCGCGAGCAGCGCGGCAGCCGGCGCGGCTTCCTCATCGGCGGCGGCGCGCTGGTGGGCGCGGCCGCGCTGGCGGCGTGCTCGAAGGGCACGTCCGGCTCCCCGGCGGCCGGCGGGGCCTCGTCCTCGTCCGGCAGCCCGACCATGACCCCGTCGGGTGCCGGCGCGGACGTCGCGGCCCTCGCGACGAACGCCAGCCTGGAGAACCTCGCCGTCTTCGCCTACGGCGCCGCGCTGGTCGACGCCGGCAAGGGGAAGTTCGGCAAGAAGGTGCCGGCGGCGGTCGCGGAGTTCGCCAAGCACGCGAAGGCGCAGCACACCGACCACGCCAACGCGTTCAACGCGGCGCTGAAGCGGGCGGGCGCCCAGCCGTTCACCAAGCCCGACCCGGCTCTCGTCTCGCCAGTCACCGAGATGTATGGCAAGGTGAAGGACGTCGGCGGGCTCGCCCGTCTGGCGCTGACGCTGGAGAACACGGCGGCGGCCACGTACACGAAGCAGATGGGGGAGCTCAGCAGTCCCGAGGCGATCGCGGCGGTTGCTACGATCGCGCCGGTCGAACGACAGCACGCGGCGATCCTGATGTACGTCCTGGGCGAGTACCCGGTACCGGACACGTTCGTGCAGCTCGGTCAGACCGACACGTCGCTCGGCGCCAGGCCGAGCACGGACGCCGGCGTCTAGCCGGCCGAAGAGCCCCCGCGGGCTCGCCGCCTCCCCCGTCGGCGAGCCCGCGGGCCTTTTCCCGGGACCTTCCCCCCTTGGAGCGCACCGTGCGCCGCCTGCTGCCCTGCCTGCCCGTCCTCCTGCTCGCCACCGCCTGCTCGGGCGGCGCCTCCCGCGCGCCGCTCGCCAGCGGGACCGGGCCGGTCGCGGTCGAGATCCGCGACTACGCGTTCGGCCCCGCCGCCGCCACCGTCCGCGCCGGGACGCCGGTCACCTGGACCGAGCACGACCCCGACATCGAGGGCGCCGGCGCGCACTCCGTCGTCGCCGACGACGGCGCGTTCGCCTCGGCGCCGCGCCTCGCCGCCGGCGCGGCGTTCACCTGGACGCCGCCCGCGCCGGGGACGTACGCGTACCACTGCGGCATCCACAACTACATGACCGGGACGCTCACGGTCGTGTGACAGGCTCCGTCGCGTGGACCGCGACGCGCTGCTCGTCGCCGCGCTCGGCGCGGCGGTGCTCACCGGCTGCACGCCGCGGTCCGACCGCCCCGGGCCTGCCACGCCGTCGCCGCTGCCCTCGCTCGCGCCCGACCCGGACCAGGCGCTGCTCGCCGCCTGGGCCGCCGCCGAACGCCTGGCCGCCGCCCGCTACGACCGGCCGGTGCGCGCGATCCCGGCGCTGGCGCCGTTGCGCGCCAACCACCTCGCCCGGGCGCGCGCCGTCGAGGCGCGGCTGACGGCCTCCCCCTCGGCGGCGCCCGCACCGCCCGCGCTCGGCGGGCCGCCGGCCGCGGTCGTGCGCGCGCTGGTGACGGCCGAGCGGGCGCTGGCCGCGTCGTACGCCGCCGCCGTCGCGCGGGCCGCCGACCCGGAGGTCGTGCTGCTCGGCGCGACGCTCGCCGCGGGTGCGCGGCAGCACGCCGCGCTGCTCCCCATCCTCCCGCTGCCGAAGGCGCCGCGGTGACCCCGCCGCGGCCGACCCGCCGTGCCGTGCTGGCGGCGCCCGCGCTGCTCGCGCTGCCCCGGGCCGCCCGCGCGCAGGCGGACCCGTACGCCGCGCTGCTCGCGGAGGAGCACGCCGCCATCCACCTGTACGGCGTCCTCGCGCCGCACCTGCCGGAGTCGCTGCGGGACGTGGCGCGGGCGGCGTACGACGACCACCGCGGCCACCGCGACACCCTCGTCGCGCTGATCCGCGCGGCGGGCGGCACGCCGCCGGCGGCCAAGCCGGCGTACGCGCTGCCGTTCCCGGTGGGCACGCCGGCGCTGGCGCGCACGCTCGCCGACCGGATCGAGGAGTCGCTGGCGGTGCGCTGGCGCGACGCGGCCGGCACCGTGGACGCGGCGGCGCGCCGCCGGTGCGTGACGGCGTTCGGCGACGAGTGCGCACACCTGGCCCGCTACCGGTGGGCGCTGCGGCACTCCACGGCCGAGGCCGCCCCGGCGCTCCCCCTCGGCTAGGCGGTCAGGGTCGCCACGAGGTCGCC
>DASTMB010000090.1 GCA_035714365.1 Mycobacteriales bacterium
GCTCGCTCGTCTGCGCAAGGTCGAGGACGAGGGTGGCTTCACCCTCATCGAGCTCCTCGTCGTCATCATCATCATCGGCATCCTCGCCGCGATCGCGATCCCGTCGTTCCTGAGCCAGCGCAAGAAGGGCTGGGAGGCGGCGTCGAAGTCGGAGCTCCGCAACGCCGCGGTGGCGCAGGAGTCGTACTTCACGGAGAACGCGACGTACACGACGGACAAGACCGCGACCGGCCTCGGCGGCGAGGGCTTCAACGCCTCCACCAAGGTCACGCTGAACGTCGTCAGCGCGAGCTCGACCGCGTACTGCATGAGCGCCGTGCACACCAGCGGTGGCGCGACGTACTACCTGACCAACACCGGTGGCCAGCCCACCACCACGCCCTGCACCTGATCCACCCCGTAACACCTCGCGCGGCGGGGCGGCTCCCTCCGGGAGCCGCCCCGTTCGCCGTTTCAAGGCCGCCCGCGCCCGCGCCGATACCTCCCCGTATGGACGGCGGCGCGACGCGTGACGAGGGCTTCACGCTGATCGAGCTCCTCGTCGTGATCGTGGTCCTGGCCGTGCTGGCCGCCATCGCGATCCCGAACTTCCTCGCGCAGCGCGACAAGGCGCACCGCACCTCCGCCGTCTCCGACATGAAGCACGCGGCGCTGGCGATCGAGAGCTGGGCCGTCGACCACGAGGGCTCCTACGCCGGCCTGAACGGCGCGACGCAGGACACGCCGGCGCTGACCGACGAGGGCTTCCGCAGCACCGACTGGGTGTCGGTGACCGTGAGCGCGACCCACGACTCCTACTGCATCCGCGGGACGAACGAGCGGCTGCCCGGCAAGGAGTTCGTCTTCCGTAATGCGGACGGCGTAGTCGAGATGGGCTCTCCGGGCGCCATCCCGTGCTGACGCGCTCAACTCGGGCACCGGGGGAGCCGAAGTGATGGGAAGCCGTCCACTCCCCCCAGGAGCCTTCCGTATGACCGACACTCCGCACCGCCGCCTCCGGCGAGCAGCGGGCTGCCTGCGTCCCGGGGAGCGCCGCCGCCGTCGCCTCGCCGGCGACGAGGGGTTCACGCTCCCCGAGATGATGGTCGCGTTGATGATCATCGGTCTCGTCCTGCTGACCACGGGCGGGGCGCTGATCACCTCGGTCGTCGCGCAGCGGCTCCAGGAGCGGAACGTCCGCGGCACCCAGCTCGGCAACGCGATCGTCGAGCAGATGCGCGCGCTGCCCTGGGACTCGCTCGGCTTCTACGCGTCGGACTCCGGCTACACCGCGACGTACCAGAGCCGCGAGACGGTGACGCTGGCGGAGGTGTCGCCGCACGACTCGCGCGTCCCGAGCCCGGCGCCGTACACGGTCACCCAGGGCGGGATCAGCTACACCGCCCAGGTGCACGTCGTCTGGGAGGACGACGCCTCCGACGGCACCGGCGCCGCCGACACGAACGGCACCCACGACTTCAAGCACGTCTACGTCGACCTGTCCTGGCTCGGCGCGAAGGCGACGCGCAGCGTCTCCGTCGAGGGCACCCGCGCGCCGACGATCGAGGAGGTCGCGCCGGCGGGGCAGGCGGCGGTCACGCCGTTCGTCATCAAGAGCTACGCGGCGACGCCGACCACCTCGACGATCGACGGCTCCGGGCTCACGACGGCGACGCTCGCGTTCAGCGCGACGACGTCCACGGTCGCCACGTCGATGACCATCTCGTACAAGGACCGCAACAACACGACGAAGACGCTGGCCATGTCCGCGCCGGCCGGCACCGGGTCCACCTGGACGGCGTCGCTGCCGACCGGCTCCGGGCCGTTCAACAGCGGGTCGGTGACCTACTCGCTGGCGGCCGTCGGGCCGCTGGGCGCGGCCGCGTCGAGCAACGTGTCGGTCAGCTACTCCGTCAGCACCACGCCGTCGTTCAACATCGACACGCACGCCGTGAGCCCGTCGTCGGTGCAGCTCGACGCGGCCGGCTACACGACGCAGCAGATGACCGTCACGGTCCACACGACGACGCCCGCCTCCGCCGTCAGCGTCAAGTACGCCGGCAAGACGGGGACGTCGGCCGGGTTCGCGCTGAACAGCAGCGACGCCGGGCAGACCTGGACCAAGGTGTTCCCGGTGGGGACGGGGCCGTTCAACAGCGGCGGCTCGACGTTCACGGTCACCGGCACCTCGCAGGGCGGCGCCACGGCGCAGTGGGCCACGACCGTCACGATGCTCGCCGCGTCGGCGACGCCCGTCGCGATCGTCGGCGTCACGGTCTCGCCGACGCCGTTCTGCGTCAGTGACTCCGCCTACACACTCTGGCAGAGCACGATCTACTACATCGGCGTCTCCGGCGTGAGCTCCACGGACGTCGTGGACGTGACGTTCAACGACGACTCCAAGACGAGCGCGAGCCTGACCAACGGCTTCCTCTACAACGGCTACTACGTCTTCCAGACCACCCTGCCGACCACGATGAAGTGGTCGGCCGCGGGGACCGCCCTGGTCGCCTCGATCAACGCCCGCCGCGTCTCGGACAACACGCAGACGCCGGGCAACTACTCGACCACCATCAAGCGCACCAGCAAGGCGAACCAGTGCTGACGAGACTGCGGCCGCGCCACGCGGCGGACGGCGGCTACACGCTCATCGAGCTGCTCGTCGTCATGATGCTGATGACCGTCGTCGGGACGATGGTGACCACCGGGCTGGTGTCGTCGATGCGCGCGGCCCGCCGCGGCCAGAACCGCACCTACACCACCGCGGACGTGTCCCGGGCGGTCGAGCGGATGTCGAAGCAGCTCCGGGCGGCCACCCCGCTCGTCAGCGGCTCCGCGACGGCGGTCTCCGCGGAGACCTACCACAGCAACGTCCGCTACCGGTACACGTACACGTACACGAGCGCCACGGGCACGATCACCGAGACGGTCGCGCGGTACGCGAGCGCGACCGCCGTCTCGCCCTCGTCGACCACCACGAGCACGCTGATCAAGAACGTCACCGGCTCCGCGACGATGTTCGCCTACTACGACCGCGACAACGTCGTGGTCGACCCGGCGACCTCGCTGCGGGACGTGGCGCGGATCGTCATCGCGGTCACCGCGAAGCCGTCCGAGCAGCAGCCCATCTCGGTCTCCACCGACGTGTACCTCCGCAACTTCACCGCACTGTGAGGAAGACCCATGCGCCGACTCGTCCGTAAGCGCCAGGCCGGCGACGACGCCGGCTCGATGGTGCTCGCGCTCGTCGTCATCCTGATGACGGGGACGATCATCACGGGCCTGTCCGTCGTCATGATCAACGGCCAGACGCAGAGCCGCTTCGACCAGAACTACACGAACGCGCTGCACGGCGCCGACGCGGGCCTCCAGCAGGCGCTGTTCCAGGCGAACAGCGGGAAGACGCCCACCACCAGCTGCACCTCGGCGGCGCCCTGCCTCGACGGCGACGTGAAGTTCTGGTGGAGCACCGCCACGACCACGAACGGCTGGACGGTCACCTCCGTCGGCCAGCGCGGGGCGGTCAAGCGTACCGTCGTCGCGGACGTCGTCAAGGCGCCGCGGTTCTTCCTCGCGGCGTTCGGCGACAAGGAGATCGAGCTCAAGGGCTCCAACGGCGCCGACTCGTACAACCACCTCACCGGCGCCACCGACACCGGCAACGGTGCGCTCGGCAGCAACGGTGACGTCAACATGGACGGCGCGAGCACCCACGCCGACCTCGTCGACCTCTACAACCACGACACCGCGCACAACACCTGCACCCAGTCCGGCAACGGCGACGGCTGCGACAACGTCGCCACCGTCGGCCCCAAGCTGGACCTGGCCAGCGACCAGAACATGCAGTTCATCAACGACCAGCTCGCCGCGTGCGCCTCGGTCGAGACGCTGCCCGACTGGGTCGCGAGCGCCAACAGCGGCACCATCGCGCCGCGTGGCTTCGGCGTCCCGTGGTGCTTCAACACCCTGACGTTCGACGTCAACACCACCGTCACCGGGACCGACGCCAACCCGGTGGTCATCTTCGTCAAGGGCCAGATCGACATCGGCCAGGGCATCAACGTCAACTGCGGCACCTGCTCCAACACGCCCGCCACGCCCACCGCCAGCAACCTGCTCATCTACAGCGCCGGCTCCACCGACACCGAGTCCGTCGGCATCGGCAACCAGTCGAAGTTCGCCGGCGCCATCTACGCGCCCCGCGCCGGCTGCCTCGGCAACCCCAGCGCCGCCCAGGCGGACATCTACGGCGCGCTGATCTGCGGCTCCATCGGCCGCATCACGTCCGGCAACCAGGGCGGCTGGTCGTTCCACTTCGACGACGCCCTCACCAGCATCGGCACCGGCGGCTACCGCATCACCCGCTGGGACGAGAAATAGGCCGCTCGCCCCTCCCGTCCGCACGCAGGCGGTGGCTACTGGTGAGTAGCGACGCCGCCGTTCACCGAGTGCGCTGGTCGCGCTGCCGCTACTCACCAGTAGCGCTGCTTCGCGGCGGGCCCGGCTAGGGTGGACGCACCATGATCGTTGTCGCGTGCGCCGTCCTCGGGCTGCTCGTCGGGTCGTTCCTCAACGTCGTGATCTGGCGCGTCCCGCGCGGCGAGAGCGTCGTGTCGCCGCCGTCGCACTGCCCGGGCTGCGACAACCCGATCAGCCCGCGCGACAACGTCCCCGTGCTGTCCTGGCTGCTGCTGCGCGGCCGCTGCCGCCACTGCGGCGAGCCGATCAGCGCCCGTTACCCGGCGGTCGAGCTGCTCACGGCGGGCGTCTTCGCGGCCATGGGGGCGCGGTTCGGGCTGAGCTGGGCGCTGCCGGCGTTCCTCTACCTCGGCGCCGTCTCCGTGGCGCTGGCGCTCATCGACCTGGACCACCACCGGCTGCCCAACGCCCTCACGCTGCCCAGCTACCCGGTGGGGGCGGTGCTGCTGGCGGGGGCGGCGTTCGCGGAGGCGGACGACCCGGCGCACGTCCTGCTGCGCGCGGCGCTCGGCATGGTCATCCTCTGGGTCGTCTACTACCTGCTCTGGTGGCTCTCCCGCGGCAAGGGCATCGGCTTCGGCGACGTGCGCCTGTCCGGCGTCCTCGGCCTCTACCTGGCGTACCTGGGCTGGGACGTGTGGTTCACCGGCTGGATGCTGACGTTCTTCGCGGGCGGTCTGTTCGGGATCGCCCTGATCGTCCTGCGCCGCGCCACGCGCAAGAGCAAGGTGCCGTACGGCCCGTTCATGATCGTGGGGAGCCTCGTCGCCGTCTGGGTGGGGGCGTGGATCGCCGACGCCTACCTCGGCGCCACCGTCGGCTGACCCCGCCGCCACACCGCGGGCGTAGCCCCATCGGGTGACCGCCGCTCGGCGCAACGCGGGCGCGCGCCCGGAGCAGCCGAGTGCGACGAAATCCTCAAGCCGTCACCCACCGCGACCGATTGCTTGCTTGTACGTCCGCCAGAACGAGTACCGAACCGGGCGCACATCCTGTACGGCTCACCGTCCGTGAGCAGAGAGGGATCAGTCGTGGGAGTCAAGACCGCAGTGGGGCTCGACATCGGGACCTCCAGCGTGCGGGCGGCCGAGATGAACCTGAGCAAGCGGCCGGCCGTGCTGGAGCGCTTCGGCCAGGTCGCGCTGCCGCCGGGCACCGTGCGCGACGGCGAGGTCGTCGACCCGGACACCGTCGCGCGCGCCATCAAGCAGCTCTGGGCGACCGCCAAGTTCTCGACCAAGAAGGTCGTGCTGGGCGTGTCGAACCAGAAGGTGATCGTCCGGCAGGTGGACCTGCCCTGGCTGCCCGCGGACGAGCTGCGCAAGTCGCTCGCGTTCCAGGTCCAGGACTTCATCCCGATCCCGGTCGAGCAGGCGATCCTCGACTTCCACCCGTTGGAGGAGTTCACCAACGAGTCCGGCGGCCGGATGATCCGCGTCCTGCTTGTCGCCGCGTCGCGCGACATGGTCGCCGCGGCGATGGAGGCGGCGCAGCGCGCGGGCCTGACGCCGGTCATGGTGGACCTGACGCCGTTCGCGATGCTGCGGGCCCTCGCCCCGGTCGACGCGGCGGGCTTCGCCGCCGAGGCCGAGGCGCTCGTCGACGTCGGCGCCAGCGTCACGAACATCGTCGTCCACCAGGGCGGGGTGCCGCGGTTCGTCCGCATCCTGCTCATGGGCGGCAACGACGTGACCGACGCGGTGGCCGAGCGCATGGGCGTCCCGGTCGAGCAGGCCGAGGCCCTCAAGTGGCAGACCGGCATGGGCGCCGGCGCCTACGAGGGCGCCTCGCCCGCCGCGCGGGTCATCGACCAGCACGCGGGCCAGTTCCTCGAGGAGGTCCGGGGCTCGCTCGACTACTACCTCGCCCAGCCGCAGGCCGCCCGCCTGTCGCGCGTCGTCGTCAGCGGCGGCGGCGCGCAGCTCGCCGGCCTGGTGCAGCGCCTCGGCGAGGTCCTGCGGGTCCCGGTCGTCCCGGGCCGCCCGCTCTCGAACGTCCGCATCGGCAAGCTCGGTCTCTCCGAGGAACAGCTCGGTCACGTGGAACCGCTCGCCACCGTGCCCGTTGGACTCGCGATGGGGGTGGCGTAAGTGGCGGCCACGCAGCTCGGGAGCAGCACGACCACGGCGGTCGCGCCGAAGGTCAACCTGCTCCCGCCGGAGATCGCCGAGAAGGCGCGGCTCCGCAAGGCGCAGCTCGCGATGGCGGGCACCGGCCTCGCGGCCGTCGCCGTCGTCGGCCTGCTGTACACGCAGCAGACCGCGAAGGTGTCGGAGGCCCGCGCGGCCAAGGACGAGGCCGTCGCGACCAACGTCGACCTCCAGACCGAGCTCCACAAGCTGGACAACGTGCAGCAGACGCGCGTGAAGGTCGACGCGGCCAAGGCCACGCTGGCCTCCGCGATGGCCCAGGAGGTCACCTGGTCCACGTACCTGCACGACATGACGCTGACCATCCCGGAGGAGGTCTGGCTCACCAGCTTCAACGCGCAGGTGAACCCGCCCGTCACCACCCCCGGCGCCACCGCACCGGTCCTCGACCCGGGCATCGGCGTCGTCACGATCAACGGCGTGGCGTTCTCGCACGACGACGTGGCCGCCTGGCTGGAGAGCCTGGCGAAGGAGAAGGGATACGCGAACCCCTACTTCACGCAGGCCGTCGAGGGCGAGATCAACAAGCGCACCGTCGTGAACTTCACCTCGACCGTGAACCTCACCCCGGCCGCGCTGTCCGGCCGGTACACGAACCCGAAGGGACTGGAGCGATGACCAAGCTCCGGCAGCTCTGGCTGCTGACGGCGGTGGGGTCGCTCGCGGTCCTCGCGGCCGGCTACTTCCTCCTCGTCTCGCCGAAGTCGAACGAGGCGTCCGCGCTGCGCGACGACGTCGAGACCCAGCTCCAGGCGAACACCAAGCTCAAGTCGCAGATCGCGATGCTGAACAAGCAGAAGAAGGACCTGCCGCGGCTCCAGGCGGAGCTGGAGAAGTTCGCGTCGCGGATCCCCGCCGACGACCCGGGCCTCCCGGCGTTCGTCCGGTCGCTGTCGGACGCCGCCGAGAACGCCGGCGCCGAGCTGGTCGGCGTCTCGCCGGCGAGCCCGGTGCGCGTGCAGGCGGCCCCGACCGCCGGCACCGTGACCGCCGCCGCGGCGGCCGGCCCCGGCCTGGCGCTCGCGCAGATCCCGGTGAGCGTGCAGGTGTCCGGCAGCTACAGCCAGATCTCGCAGTTCTTCAGCGAGGTCGAGGGCCTGTCCCGCGCGTTCCTCATCACGAACGTCGCCGTGCAGCCGGACAAGAAGGCGGCGAACCCGTCCGAGGCCGGTACGGCCGCCGTCGACCGGTACCGGCTGAGCGCGTCGCTGTCCGGCAACCTGTTCATGACCACCACCGCCGTCGCTGCGCCCGCCCCGGTCAAGCCGGTCGCGGACGAGACGAAGTAGGAGACCGGGATGTCTGAGAGCACGTTCCCCTTCGAGGCCGCGGGCGACGAGCCCGAGAGCGGCACCGACCGGCGGAAGCTGGCCCTCGTCGCCGGCGCCGGCGTCCTGCTCGTCGCGCTCCTCGGCTACTTCGTCGTCCTGCCGATGCTGTCCGGCGGCGACGCGGCCCCGCTCGCGGCGGTGCCGCACTCCGCGCCCAAGGCGAAGGCGAAGGCCAAGGCCGCGGCGGCCCCCGCCGCGCCGAAGCCGGTCGCGCAGCCCGCGTCGTACGCCGACGTCTCCGCGCGGACCGACCCGTTCAAGCCGCTCATCGAGCAGCAGGTGGCGGCGCCCGTCGTGGCCCCGCCGGCCGGCGGCACCGGCTCCGTCCCGGTGTCGGGCGGCACGACCGGCACGACGAGCGGCAGCGCCGCGACCGTCGCCGGGCAGCGGGTCGCGCTGGTCCACGTCTACGCGAAGGACGGCAAGTCGTACGCGCAGACCAAGGTCGGCGACACGGTGTTCTCGCCGGTCGTGGGCGAGACGTTCGGCGGCAGCTTCAAGCTGCTGGCGACGAGCGGCAAGACCGCGACCTACCTGTTCGGCGACGAGCAGTTCAGCCTCTCCGAGGGCCAGGAGGTCCTCAAGTAGCGCTCGGTCAACGGCCGGCGGCCCCGTCACGGACACCCGTGGCGGGGCCGCCGTCGTGACAGGATCGGTTCGTGCTGCGCTACCTCACCGCCGGTGAGTCCCACGGCCCCGCGCTGGTCGCGGTGCTCGAGGGCGTGCCCGCGGGCGTCGAGGTGACCTCCGACGAGATCGCCGACGAGCTGGCCCGCCGCCGCGCCGGGTACGGCCGCGGCGCGCGGATGCAGTTCGAGCGCGACGAGGTCGCGCTGCTCGGCGGCGTCATCCACGGCCGCACCATCGGCGCGCCGGTGGCGGTGCGGATCGGCAACACCGAGTGGCCGAAGTGGTCGGTCGTCATGTCCGCCGACCCCGTCGACCCGGCCGAGCTGGAGGGGCTGGCCCGCGCGGGGCCGCTGACCCGGCCGCGGCCCGGGCACGCCGACCTCGCCGGCATGCAGAAGTACTCGCTCGACACCGCCCGCCCGGTCCTCGAACGCGCCTCCGCGCGCGAGACGGCGTCGCGCGTCGCGGTGGGCACGGTGGCGAAGGCGTTTCTGCGGCAGGCGCTCGGCGCCTCCGTCGTGTCGCACGTCGTGCGGATCGGCTCGGTGACCGCGCCGGAGGGTGTCTGGCCCGGCCCGGACGACCTGGACGCCGTCGACAGCGACCCGTGCCGCTGCTTCGACCGCGCGGCGGGCGCGGCGATGGTCGCCGAGATCGACGCCGCCAAGGCCGACGCCGACACGTTGGGAGGCGTCGTCGAGGTCATCGTGTACGGCCTGCCGCCCGGCCTCGGCTCGCACGTCCACTGGGACCGGCGGATCGACTCGCGGCTGGCCGGCGCGCTCATGGGCATCCAGGCGATCAAGGGTGTGGAGTTCGGCGACGGGTTCGCGGTCGCGGCGCGGCGGGGGAGCCGGGCGCACGACGAGATCTCGGTCGAGAGCGGCTCGGTGGCGCGCGTCACCGCGCGCGCGGGCGGCGTCGAGGGCGGCATGACGACCGGCGAGCCGCTGCGCGTCCGCGCCGCGATGAAGCCCATCTCCACGCTGTCCCGGCCGCTCGGCACGCTGGACACGCGCACCGGCGAGCCGGCGAAGGCGATCGCGCAACGCTCCGACGTCTGCGCCGTGCCGGCCGCCGGCGTCATCGCCGAGGCGGTCGTGGCGATCGCGCTGGCGGACGCGGCATTGGAGAAGCTCGGCGGCGACTCCGTCGCCGAGACCGCCCGCAACCTGCGCGGGTACCTCGACAACCTGGTCGTTCGATGAGCCCGGCCTGCGTGCTCGTCGGCGCGCCGGGCGCCGGCAAGACGACCGTCGGGCGGCTGGTCGCGGAGCGGCTGGGGGTGGCGTTCCGCGACACCGACGCCGACGTCGAGGCGGCGGCCGGCAAGGCGATCCCCGACATCTTCTTCGAGGCGGGCGAGGCGGAGTTCCGCGCGCTGGAACGCGCCGCGGTCGTGGCCGCGTTGCGCGACCACGACGGCGTGCTCGCGCTCGGCGGCGGCGCGGTCGGCGACCCGGACACCCGCGCCGACCTGCTGGTGCACCCGGTCGTCTGGCTCACCGTGTCGTTGCACGACGCCGCGAAGCGCGTCGGCTGGGGGCCGGGGCGGCCGATGCTCGACCTCAACCCGCGCGCCAGGCTGGCCGAGCTGATGGCGGCGCGCCGCCCGCTGTACGAGGAGGTCGCGACGCACACCGTCGAGACCTCCGGCCGGGCCGCCGAGGAGGTCGCGGCGGACGTGGTCGCGCTGCTCGGGGCACCGGCGCCGTGACCGTCGAACGCGTCACCGTCGCGACCGATCCGCCGTACGACGTCGTCATCGGCCGCGGCGCCGTCGAGGCGCTCGGCCCGCTGCTCTCCGGCGTCGGGCAGGTGGCGATCGTCGCCAACGCGGCGGTGGCGGCGCACGCCGACGAGGTGGCGGCGTTCGTCCGCTCCCGCGGGTCCGCCGTGATGCGCGTCGAGGTGCCGGACGGCGAGGCGGCGAAGGACCTGCGCGTCGCCAACCACGTGTGGGCGGCGCTGGGGCAGGCGGCGTTCAGCCGCACCGACCTCGTGGTCGGCGTCGGCGGCGGCGCGGTGACCGACCTGGCCGGGTTCGCGGCGGCCACCTGGCTGCGCGGCGTCCCGGTCGCGCACGTCCCCACGACGTTGCTCGGCATGGTCGACGCCGCGATCGGCGGCAAGGCCGCGATCAACACGGCGGCGGGCAAGAACCTCGTCGGGGCGTTCCACCAGCCGGAGCTCGTGGTCGCCGACGTGACGGCGCTGGCGACGCTGGACCAGGCCGATTACACGGCCGGGCTGGCGGAGGTCGTGAAGGCCGGCTTCATCGCCGACCCGGCGATCCTGACCCTGGTCGAACGCGACGTCGCCGCCGTGCTGGGCCGCGACGAGGCGGTCGTGACCGAGCTGGTGACACGGGCGGTGCGCGTCAAGGCCGACGTCGTCGGCGCCGACCCGCGCGAGTCGGGGCGGCGGCTGGTGCTCAACTACGGCCACACGCTCGCGCACGCGATCGAGCACGATGCCGGCTACGGCGCCTGGCGGCACGGCGACGCCGTCGCGGTCGGGCTGGTCTACGCGGCCGCCGTCGGGCGGCGCCGCCGCTTCGGCGCGCTGGACGACGCGACCGCCGACCGGCACCGCGCGATCCTGGAGGCGCTCGGCCTGCCCACCCGCTACGAGGCGGGCGCGTGGCCGCGGCTGCGCGCCGCGATGCGCACCGACAAGAAGACGCGCGGCGACCGGCTGCGCTTCGTGGTCCTCGACGCGCTCGGTCAGCCGTCGGTGCTGGACAGCCCGAACGAGTCGTTGCTGGAAGCCGCGTACGCGGAGGTCGCCGGGTGAACCCGATCTACGTGCTCAACGGACCGAACCTCGGGCGGCTCGGCCGCCGCGAGCCGGAGGTCTACGGCACGCGCACCTACGACGACCTGGTGCGCGAGGTCGAGGCGACCGCCGCCGAGCTCGCCATCGCTGTCGACGTGCGGCAGACCGACGACGAGGCGACGCTGATCGGCTGGCTGCACGAGGCCGCCGAGCGCGCGAGCGGCGTCGTGCTGAACCCGGCGGCGTTCACCCACTACTCGTACGCCGTGCGCGACGCGGCGGCCATGCTCGGCGTGCCGCTCGTCGAGGTCCACCTGTCGAACATCGCGGCGCGGGAGGAGTTCCGCCGCCACTCGGTCGTGTCCGGGGTGGCGGCGGGGGTCGTCTCCGGCTTCGGCTTCGACTCGTACCGGCTCGCGCTGCGGGCGCTCGTCACACTCCTGGGAGACACCTGATGCCCGAGATCCACGAGGCCCGCCGCGGCGCGCTGCGCGCCGTGCTCGCCGACACCGGCGCCGACGCGGCGCTCGTCACGCGGCTGGTCAACGTCCGCTACCTGACCGGGTTCACCGGCAGCAACGGCGCCCTCCTCGTCACCGCCGACGAGGCCGTGCTGGCCACGGACGGGCGCTACATCACGCAGTCGGAACGCCAGGCGCCCGACGTCGAACGCGCCATCGTCGGCGCGCCCGCCACCTCGCTCGCCGAGCGCGCGGCGAAGGCCGGCGCGCACCGGCTCGCGTACGAGTCGCACGACGTCACCGTCGACCTGTACGAGGCGCTGTCGGCGGCCGGCCCGTCGCTCGGCAAGCTCGGCCGGGCGGTCGAGACGTTGCGGGCGGTGAAGGACGAGGAGGAGATCGGCCTGCTGCGCGAGGCGTGCGCCGTGGCCGACCGGGCGTTCGCGCGGCTGCTGCCGTCGCTGCGGCCCGGGCGTACCGAGAAGGACGTCGGCCGCGAGCTCGAGGCGCTGATGCTGGAGGAGGGCGGCGACGGGCCGTCGTTCGAGACGATCGTCGCGTCCGGCCCGAACAGCGCCGTCCCGCACCACCGGCCGACCGACCGCGAGCTGGGTGCCGGCGAGTTCGTGAAGCTCGACTTCGGCTCGGTCTACCGCGGCTACCACTCGGACATGACCCGCACCGTGGTGCTCGGCACCGCCGCGGACTGGCAGCGCGAGGTCTACGCGCTCGTCGCCGCCGCGCAGGCGGCCGGGCGCGAGGCGCTCGCGGTCGGCGCCGTCTGCGGCGAGGTCGACCGGGTGTCCCGCGACGTCATCGTCGCGGGCGGCCACGGCGACGACTACACGCACTCGCTCGGGCACGGCGTCGGCCTGGAGATCCACGAGGCGCCGACGCTGCGCGGCGGCGCAACCGATACACTCGCCGACCGGATGCCGGTCACGGTGGAGCCGGGCGTGTACCTCGCCGGCCGCGGCGGCGTCCGTATCGAGGACACGCTCGTCGTGCGAGCGGCGGGCCCCGAGCTGCTGACGACGACGACCAAAGAGCTTCTGGAGCTGTAGTGGCCACGACGAACGACCTCAAGAACGGCATGACGCTCGACCTGGGCGACGGCGACCTGTGGAACGTCGTGGAGTTCCAGCACGTCAAGCCCGGCAAGGGCGGCGCGTTCGTCCGCACCACGCTGAAGAACCTCAAGACCGGCAAGGTCGTCGACAAGACGTTCAACGCCGGCGTGAAGGTCGACGTCGCGCTGGTCGAGAAGCGCGAGATGCAGTTCCTCTACAAGGAGGGCACCGACTACGTGTTCATGGACACGCAGACGTACGACCAGCTCCACGTCGGCCCGGAGGCCGTCGGGGACATGGCGACGTACCTGCTGGAGAACATGAACGCCAACGTCTCCATCCACGAGGGCATCGCGCTGTCCATCGAGCTGCCGGCGTCCGTCGAGCTGGTCATCCAGCACACCGACCCGGGCGTGCAGGGCGACCGGTCCACCGGCGGCACCAAGCCCGCGACGCTGGAGACGGGCGGCACGATCCAGGTGCCGCTGTTCGTGTCGACCGGCGAGAAGGTGCGCGTGGACACCCGCGACGGGCGTTACCTGGGTCGCGTGCAGTCGTAGGTGGGTGCGCGGAGCAAGGCCCGCAAGCGGGCGCTGGACGTCCTCTACGAGGCGGAGCTGCGCGGCACCGACGTCGTCGCGACGCTGGGGGAGCGGCTGGCGCAGGCCGACCCGCCGATCCCCGAGTACGCCGTGACGCTGGTCGAGGGCGTCGTTGAGCACCGCGCGCGGATCGACGAGGTGCTCGCGGCGGTGGCCGCCCCGGACTGGCCGCTGGAGCGGATGCCCGCCGTCGACCGCAACGTGCTGCGCATCGGGACGTACGAGCTGCTGTTCCGCGACGACGTCCCGGAGGGCGTGGCGATCTCGGAGGCGGTCGAGCTGGCGACGGCGCTGTCGACCGACGAGTCGCCGAAGTTCGTCAACGGCGTCCTCGCCCGGGTCGCGAAGGACCACGCCCCCGCGTGAGTGGCGCCGACTACGGCGCCACTATGCCGTTCTCGGCTGCGAGGCAGGTCAAGCCGGCGAGAACTGTGACCCAGTACTGCCCCTCACCCTCCGCCGCCGCCTTGCCGAGCGCGTCACTGGACAACGCGAGCAACCGCTTGCTGTAACGGTCCCTGCGCGCAGCACGGAGACCACCGTCGGGCGAAAGGACGACACTCGCATCGCACTTGCTCGGTATCCCCTCGTCCTTGGGGTGGTCGCTCGGCTCGTGCCACCACACGTTACCTACCAGCCAGCCACTGCCTGCCGGGACGTACCGGAACCGCTTTCGGAGCCTGCGCCACTGCTGGTCGTACACCGTCGTGAGACCGGACGCGCGCGCCACGTGAAGTGCGGGTCCGAGCGACCGCGCGAGCGCGGGCACGGTGGCGCGTGCTCGCGCGACCTCGTCGTCGTACGCGCGGCGGCGCGCCGCGAACGCGGCCTCTCTCTCCTGAGTAGGCACGTGCTGGCACCGCGTGCACAAGTCGACGAAGGCTGTGCGGCCCTCGCGGCCCTGGTGCGACAGGCAGAAAGTGCTCCGGCAACGGCCGCAGGAACCGATCGCGGCGACGCCGCAGTAGGAGCACGCGGCGGACATACGGCGGCGGGCTAGACGCCGATCTCGACGGCGCGGCGGGCGTCGGGCTGGAGCACGCCCCACTGGATGAGCTGGTCGGTGAGCGCGCCCGGCGAGGCGTCGTAGATCACCGCGAGCGACCGGAGGTCCTCGTGGCGGATCGACAGCACCCGGCCGTTGTAGTCGCCGCGCTGGCTCTGGATGGTGGCGGCGTAGCGCGCGAGCGGCGCGGACTGCTCGACCGGCACGTGGGAGAGCTGCTCGAGGTCGATGATGATCTTCGGCGAGGTCTCGGTGGGGGTGCCGGAGGAGACGACGCCCTCGGGGAGCAGCTCGTTGATCGGCACGCCGTAGAACTCGGCGAGCTCGGCGAGCCGCTGCACGGTCACCGCCCGGTCGCCCCGCTCGTACGAGCCGACGACGACGGCCTTCCAGCGGCCGCGGGACTTCTCCTCGACGCCGTGCAGGGACAGGCCCTGCTGCGTACGGATCGCCCGCAGGCGGGCACCGAGTGCCTTGGCGTAGTTGTCGCTCATCGTGCCGGCTCCTGTCGCTGGGTCAGGCAGCACCCTTCGGGTACCGCCGGGCCGAACAACGCGGACGCCGGTCTCACCACTCGCTCCCCCGGGGAGCCGCCTCCGGAGGAGGCGTGGTGACCGTTTCGGTCCCCGGGATCGTCGCTTCGGCCGCGCCACCCCGGTCGCCCGGAGTGGTTACACACGGTGACGGTACGGCGGACACGGAGCGTGGTCAAGCGGAACGCCGTAACTCGCCGTGTCGCGGCCGCGCCACACCGCGTCCCGGAGCCGTCGCCTGGTACCGTGCCTGCCGACCACCTTTAACGACCCGTCCCGTGAGGCGGGGAAGGAGGCTCTCTTGGCTGCCGCCTACCCAGGCGCCGCCCCGCGTCGCCCGGTCTCCGGCGACGTCGCCGCCGCCCGTCCGGTCCTCGAGCCCGCCGACGTGACGCGCGCGCTCTCCCGGATCGCCCACGAGATCGTCGAACGCAACCACGGCGCGGCCGGGCTGGTCCTCCTCGGCATCCCGAGCCGCGGCGTGCCGCTCGCGCGGCGGATCGCCGCGAAGGTCGCCGACGTCGAGGGCACGACGATCCCGGTCGGCTCGCTGGACGTGACGATGCACCGCGACGACCTGCGCACCCGCGGCATCCGCGCGCTGGCCGAGACGGACCTGCCGGAGGACGGCATCGACGGTCGCACGGTGATCCTCGTCGACGACGTGCTGTTCTCCGGGCGCACGATCCGCGCCGCGCTGGACGCGCTGATCGACGTCGGGCGGCCCGCCGCGGTGCAGCTCGCGGTGCTGGTCGACCGCGGCCACCGCGAGCTGCCGATCCGCGCCGACTACGTCGGCAAGAACATCCCGACCTCGCTGCGCGAGGCGGTCCACGTGCTGCTCACGGAGACCGACGGCCGCGACGGCGTGCTGCTCGGCCCGGCCGACACGGAGGAGGCAACGGCCGCGGCCCGGGGTGGGGCCCCCGGGCTCGTGGCGGAGCGCGGGGCTGGGGCCCCGCGCGGGGAGGAGACACTGTGAACCGCCACCTGCTCTCGGCAGCGGACCTCTCGCGCGACGACGCGCTGCTCATCCTCGACACCGCCGACCGGCTGGCCGAGCAGGAGCGCATCGCGCAGGTCAAGAAGTTCCCGACGCTGCGCGGCCGGACCGTCGTCAACCTGTTCTACGAGGACTCCACGCGCACGCGGACGTCGTTCGAGCTGGCCGCGAAGCGGCTCTCCGCCGACGTCATCAACTTCTCCGCCAAGGGCTCCAGCGTCTCGAAGGGCGAGAGCCTCAAGGACACCGCCTGGACGCTGGAGGCGATGGGCGCCGACGCGGTCGTGATCCGGCACAGCGCCTCCGGCGCGCCGCACCGGCTGGCCGGCTGGATCAAGGGCTCGGTCATCAACGCCGGCGACGGCACGCACGAGCACCCCACCCAGGCGCTGCTCGACGCGTACACGATGCGGCAGCGCACCGGCCGGCTGGAGGACCTGCGGGTCACCATCGTCGGCGACGTCATCCACTCGCGGGTCGCCCGCTCCAACGTCCTGCTGCTCGCCACGCTCGGCGCGCAGGTGACGCTCGTCGCGCCGCCGACGCTGCTGCCGGTGGGCGTCGAGACGTGGCCGGCCGAGGTGTCGTACGACCTGGACTCGGTGCTGCCCAAGAGCGACGTCGTGATGATGCTGCGGGTGCAGCGGGAGCGGATGGGCGCCGCGTACTTCCCGTCCACGCGCGAGTACAGCCGCCGCTACGGCCTGGACCGCGACCGGGTGCGGCTGCTCACCGACGAGGCGATCGTCATGCACCCCGGCCCGATGAACCGGGGCGTCGAGATCGCCGCCGAGGTCGCCGACTCGCCGCGGTCCACGATCGTCGACCAGGTCACCAACGGCGTCTCCGTGCGCATGGCGATCCTCTATCTGATGCTGGGCGGTGCGGAGTGAGCGACTGGCTGATCAAGGGCGTCCTGCTCGACGGGGCGGCCACCGACCTGCGGCTCTCCGACGGGACCGTGGCCGAGGTCGGCAGCGGGCTCGACGCCGCTGGCGCGCAGGTGCTCGACGCGGACGGGCTGGTCGCGCTGCCGGGCCTGGTCGACCTGCACACGCACCTGCGCGAGCCGGGCCGCGAGGACGCCGAGACGGTCGAGACCGGGACGGCCGCCGCGGCGCTGGGCGGGTTCACGGCGGTGCACGCGATGGCCAACACCGACCCGGTCGCCGACGTGGCCGGCGTGGTCGAGCAGGTGTGGCGGCTGGGCCGCGACGCCGGGCACTGCGCCGTTCACCCGGTCGGCGCGGTCACCGTGGGGCTGGCGGGCGAGCAGCTCGCCGAGCTCGGCGCGATGGCCGACAGCGCGGCGCGGGTCCGCGTCTTCTCCGACGACGGGCGGTGCGTCTCCGACGCGGGGCTGATGCGGCGCGCGCTGGAGTACGTCAAGGCGTTCGACGGCGTGATCGCCCAGCACGCGCAGGAGCCGTCGCTGACGGCCGGCGCGCAGATGCACGAGGGCGTCGTGTCGGCGCGGCTCGGGCTGGCCGGCTGGCCGGCGGCGGCCGAGGAGTCGGTCATCGCCCGCGACTGCCTGCTGGCCGCGCACACCGGCAGCCGCCTGCACGTCTGCCACGTCTCCACCGCCGGCTCGGTCGAGCTGATCCGCTGGGCCAAGTCGAAGGGCTGGCGGGTGACGGCCGAGGTCACGCCGCACCACCTGCTGCTCACGGACGACCGGGCGGAGACCTACGACCCGCTGTTCAAGGTCAACCCGCCGCTGCGCACGCGCGCCGACGTCGAGGCGCTGCGCGAGGGGCTCGCCGACGGCACGATCGACGCGGTCGCCACCGACCACGCGCCGCACGCGCTGGAGGACAAGGAGACCGAGTGGGGGTGCGCGGCGTTCGGCATGCTCGGGCTGGAGACCGCGCTGTCCATCGTGGTCGAGACGATGGTCGAGACCGGCCTGCTGGACTGGGCCAGCGTCGCCGACCGGATGTCGTACCGGCCGGCGCGGATCGGGCGGCTGCGCGACCAGGGCGTCGCGCTCGGCGCCGGCGCGCCCGCCAACCTCACGCTGCTCGACCCGGCCGCCCGCTGGACGGTCGACCCGCACGCGCTGGCGTCGCGGAGCACCAACACGCCGTACGCCGGCATGACGCTGCCCGGCCGGGTGGTCGCGACGTTCCTCCGCGGCCGCCCCACCGTCCTCGACGGAAAGCTGACCTGATGCTGCGCTACGTCCTCACCGCGCTGCTGCTGCTCGCGTTCCTCGGCTGCGTCGCGCTGATGCGCCGCGGCTGGCGGCGGCGCGCGGGCCGCGACGCGGCCCTGCCGGCCCTGCCGGAGCCGCCCGCGACGCTCGGCCCGGACGTCGTGCCGCCGCTCGTCGGCCTCTACCTCGGCACGACGCGCACCGGCGAGTGGCTGGACCGGGTCGCCGCCCACGGCCTCGGCGCCCGCGCCAACGCGCGGCTGCGGCTCGTCCCGGAGGGCGTGGTCGTCGTCCGCGACGGCAGCCCGGACGGGTTCATCCCGCGCGCCGACATCGCGGGGGCGGTCGTCACCGACGCGCAGGCGGGCAAGTGGGTCGGTGAGGGCGGCGTGCTGCTGGTCACCTGGCGGCTCGGCGGCACGCAGGTCGACAGCGGGTTCCGGGCAGACACCGAGACGCACGGAAGGTGGGCGGAGGCGTTGCGGCCGAAGCAGGTGCAGGGCGCTCCGGCGCTGGTCGGCCGGGCCGCGCGCCCGGCGCTGCTGGTGCTGGAGGACGGGCGGTCGTTCCGCGGCGAGGCGTACGGCGCGGCGGGCGAGGCGCTCGGCGAGGCCGTCTTCAACACCGGCATGACCGGCTACCAGGAGACGCTCACCGACCCGTCGTACCACCGGCAGGTCGTCGTCATGACGGCGCCGCACATCGGCAACACCGGCGTCAACGACGCCGACGACGAGAGCGGCCGCATCTGGGTGGCCGGCTACGTCGTCCGCGACCCGGCGCGCGTTGCCTCGTCGTGGCGTGCCGAACGCGGCCTGGACGCCGAGCTGAAGCGGCAGGGCGTCGTCGGCATCGGCGGCGTCGACACCCGCGCCGTCACCCGGCACCTGCGCGAGCGCGGCGCGATGCGCTGCGCGGTCTCCTCGACCGGTGACGACGCCGACACGGTGCTCGCGCGGGTGCTGGCGAGCCCGTCGATGAGCGGCGCCGACCTGGCGCGCGAGGTGTCCACCGCGCAGCCGTACGTCGTGCCGGCGAGCGGTGACCGCCGCCATCGGGTCGCGGCGCTGGACCTCGGCATGAAGCGGTCCATCCCCGCCTACCTGGCCCACCACGGGTGCGAGGTGCACGTGCTGCCCGCGACGGCGACGGCGGCGGAGATCCTCGCGACCGAGCCGGACGGCGTGTTCCTCTCCAACGGCCCCGGCGACCCGGCCGCGACCGAGTACGCGGTCGACGCGCTGCGCGGCGTGCTGGGGCGGCGCCCTGTGTTCGGCATCTGCCTCGGCCACCAGCTCCTCGGCCGCGCGCTCGGGCTGGGCACGTACAAGCTGACGTTCGGCCACCGCGGCGTGAACCAGCCGGTCCAGGACCTCGCCACCAAGCGCGTCGCGATCACCAGCCACAACCACGGCTTCGCGGTGGCCGCGCCGACCGCGCCGGAGACGGCGTTCGGCCGGGTGGCGGTGAGCCACGTCGACCTCAACGACGGCGTGGTCGAGGGGCTGCGCTGCCTCGACGTGCCGGCGTTCTCGGTGCAGTACCACCCCGAGGCCGCGCCGGGGCCGCACGACGGCAGCGGGCTGTTCGCGGAGTTCGCGGCGCTGATGGCGGGAGCGCGGGTGTGAACGTTGAGCAGGCCGCCGACGAGGCCCGTCGCGCCGGCAAGAACATCGGCGCCGACGCCCGCGAGCTCGGCGAGGTGACGCTCGACGCGTCCCACCCGGAACGCACCCCGGAGCAGCAGGCGCTCGCCGACGCGGCGGTCGCGCTGCTGCGCGAGGAGATCGAGCGGATGGCCGCGCTGCGCGAGGAGCTCCTGGCGGAGAAGGAGCGCGGCGCGCCGGCCCGGCCGTCGCCGCGGCTGGACATGATGGCGGCGCGGCTGGAGGGCGCGAGCCGGTTCGCGCTGCGGCTCGGGCTGGTCACGCCGGCGGAGGCGCGGCAGGTCTGGCACGAGGCCGCGCTGGCAGGGTTGCACGACCGCCCCTCGACGGGGCGCGCCGAGGACGACGACGTTCGAGGAGGACGCGAGTGAGCACCAACGACGGGTCGCGGGTCGAGGCGGCCGAGGCCGGCGTGCACGCCGAGCAGGGGGAGCGCGCCGCGCACGGCCACGTCGACGCGCCCGAGGCGGTGTCCGGCGCGCACCACGCGCCGTCCCACGGCGTCGGCCACGACGACGACCACGGCTCGCACGGCGGCCACGGCGCGGACCCGAACGCAGGCGTCCTGCGCGGCGAGGCGCCGACGCCCGCCTGGGTGTGGACGGCCGCGCTGATCGGCCTCGTGACGATCGGCTTCTGCTTCTGGCTCGCCGTCAAGATCGGCTGACCCACGTGCCCAAGCGGACCGACATCCACCACGTCCTGGTCATCGGGTCTGGCCCGATCGTCATCGGGCAGGCCTGCGAGTTCGACTACTCGGGGACGCAGGCGTGCCGCGTGCTCCGCGCGGAGGGGCTGCGCGTCTCGCTGGTCAACTCGAACCCGGCGACGATCATGACCGACCCGGAGTTCGCGGACGCGACCTACGTCGAGCCGATCACGCCCGAGGTCGTCACCCAGATCATCGCGAAGGAACGCCCCGACGCCCTGCTCGCGACCCTCGGCGGCCAGACGGCGCTCAACACCGCGGTCGCGCTGCACGAGGCGGGCGTGCTGGAGCAGTACGGCGTCCGGCTGATCGGCGCCAACGTCGAGGCGATCCACCGCGGCGAGGACCGGCAGAAGTTCAAGGACCTGGTGCGCGCGGTCGGCTGCGACGTGCCGCGCAGCGCGGTCTGCCACACCGTCGAGGAGACGCTCGCGGCGGTCGCCGAGCTGAGCTACCCGGTCGTCGTGCGGCCGTCGTTCACGATGGGCGGCGGCGGCAGCGGCATCGCGTACGACGAGGCCGACCTGCGCCGCATCGCCGGCGAGGGGCTGCGGCAGAGCCCGACCACCGAGGTGCTGGTCGAGGAGAGCGTCCTCGGCTGGAAGGAGTACGAGCTCGAGCTGATGCGCGACACGGCCGACAACGTCGTGGTCATCTGCTCGATCGAGAACGTCGACCCGATGGGCGTGCACACCGGCGACTCGGTGACGGTGGCGCCCGCGATGACGCTGACGGACCGCGAGTACCAGCGGATGCGCGACGTCGCGATCGCGGTCATCCGCGCGGTCGGCGTCGACACCGGCGGCTCGAACATCCAGTTCGCGGTGCACCCGCGGACCGGCCGGATGGTCGTCATCGAGATGAACCCGCGCGTCTCGCGGTCGAGCGCGCTGGCCAGCAAGGCGACCGGCTTCCCGATCGCGAAGATCGCGGCCAAGCTCGCCATCGGCTACACCCTCGACGAGATCACCAACGACATCACCCGCGAGACGCCCGCGTCCTTCGAGCCGAGCCTCGACTACGTCGTCGTCAAGGTGCCGCGGTTCGCGTTCGAGAAGTTCCCGGACGCCGACATGACGCTGACCACGACGATGAAGTCGGTCGGCGAGGCGATGGCGATCGGCCGGTCGTTCCCCGAGGCGTTGCAGAAGGCGCTGCGCTCGCTGGAGGCGCCGGCGGCGCCGCCGGTCGCGGACGCGCTGGCGGCGCTGCGGGTGCCGCACGCGGGCCGGATCGACACGGTCCGCCAGGCGCTGCGCGAGGGGCGTTCGGTCGAGGAGGTCAGCGCCGCGTCGGGCATCGACCCGTGGTTCGTGGACCAGCTCGCGCTGCTCGTGGAGACCGAGCGCGAGGTCGCGGCGACGCCGGAGCCGGACGCGGCGACGCTGTGGCGGTGGAAGCGGCTCGGGTTCTCCGACGCGCAGCTCGGCGACGAGGCGGCGGTGCGGGCGCGGCGGCACGCGCTCGGCGTGCGGCCGGTCTACAAGACGGTCGACACCTGCGCGGCGGAGTTCGCGGCGGAGACGCCGTACCACTACTCGTCGTACGACGAGGAGAACGAGGTCACGCCGAGCGACCGGCCGAAGGTGCTGATCCTCGGCAGCGGGCCGAACCGCATCGGGCAGGGGATCGAGTTCGACTACGCGTGCGTCCACGCGTCGTTCGCGCTGCACGCGGCCGGCTACGAGACGGTGATGGTCAACTGCAACCCGGAGACCGTCTCGACCGACTACGACACGAGTGACCGCCTCTACTTCGAGCCGCTGACCACCGAGGACGTGCTCGAGGTCGTGCACGCCGAGCAGCGGTCCGGCACGGTCGCGGGCGTCATCGTGCAGCTCGGCGGGCAGACGCCGTTGAAGCTCGCGCAGGCGCTCAAGGATGCCGGCGTGCCGGTCGTCGGCACGTCGCCGGAGTCGATCCACCTGGCCGAGGACCGGGGGGCGTTCGGGCAGGTGCTCGCCGACGCGGGGCTGCCCGCGCCGGCCTGGGGCGTCGCCGACGGGTTCGGGCCGGCGCGGGAGATCGCGCAACGCGTCGGGTACCCGGTGCTGGTCCGCCCGTCGTTCGTGCTCGGCGGCCGCGGCATGGGCATCGTCTACGACGACGAGCAGCTCGGCGAGTGGGTCGAGCGCAACGCCGGGCACGGCGCGGTGCTGGTCGACCGGTTCCTGGAGGACGCGGTCGAGATCGACGTGGACGCGCTCTTCGACGGCACCGAGCTCTACCTCGGCGGCGTCATGGAGCACATCGAGGAGGCCGGCATCCACTCCGGCGACAGCGCCTGTGCGCTGCCGCCGATGACGCTGGGGCGCAGGGACATCACGCGCATCCGCGAGTCGACGGAGGCGATCGCCCGCGGCGTCGGCGTGCGCGGCCTGCTCAACGTCCAGTACGCCATGAAGGACGACGTCCTCTACGTCCTGGAGGCCAACCCGCGCGCGTCGCGGACGGTGCCGTTCACGTCGAAGGCGACCGGCGTGCAGCTCGCCAAGGCGGCGGCGCGGGTGATGCTCGGCGCGACCGTCGCGGAGCTGCGCGCGGAGGGGCTGCTGCCGGCGACCGGCGACGGCGCCGACCTGCCCGCCGGCTCGCACATCGCCGTCAAGGAGGCGGTGCTGCCGTTCGGGCGGTTCCCCGGCACCGACACGGTGCTCGGCCCGGAGATGAAGTCGACCGGCGAGGTCATGGGCATCGCGGCGACGTTCGGGGAGGCGTTCGCCAAGAGCCAGCTCGCGGCGTACGGCCCGATCCCGGTGAAGGGCCGCGTCTTCGTGTCCATCGCCAACCGCGACAAGCGCGCGATGATCTTCCCGATCAAGCGGCTCGCCGACCTCGGCTTCGAGGTCGTCGCCACCGAGGGCACCGCGGACGTGCTGCGCCGCAACGGCGTCGAGGTCACGACCGTGCGCAAGTACAGCGAGGGCGGCGACACCGTCGTCGACCGGATCCTGGCCGGCGAGATCGACCTGATCTTCAACACCCCGTGGGGCAACGGCACCCGCGTCGACGGCTACGAGATCCGCACCGCCGCCGTCGCGAAGGGCGTGCCGTGCATCACGACGATGCAGGGCGCGGCGGCCTGCGTGCAGGGCATCGAGGCGATGGTGCGCGGCGACATGGACGTGCGGCCGTTGCAGGACTTCCACCGCGCGCTGGGCCGAGGGGGCGCCTGATGCCGCCGGTGCAGGTCGCGGGCGAGGTCCTCGCGCTGAAGCGGATGGGCGCGTACTGGTCGATGACCGTCGCGGCGCCCGGCATCGCCGAGCAGGTGCGGCCGGGTCACTTCGTGGCCGTCGCGGTCGGCGGCGCCGAGACGTCGATGCTGCTGCGGCGGGCGTTCAGCTTGTACTCGGCCAGCGACCGTGGCGTCTACGGCGGCACGGTGGAGTTCGTGTTCGCGGTGCACGGCAAGGGCACCGAGTGGCTGGCGCGGCAGCGGCAGGGCGACCCGCTCGACGTCGTGGGGCCGCTGGGCCGGCCGTTCAAGCTGCCGAAGGAGCCGGTGACGGCGACGCTCGTCGGCGGCGGGTACGGCACGGCACCGCTGTTCGGGCTGGCCGAGGCGCTGCGGGCGCGCGGCTGCCGGATCGACTTCGTGGTCGGCGCGGCGACGGGCGACCGGCTGTTCGGGGCGCTGGAGGCCAAGCGCATCTCCTCCTCGGTGGCGTTCACGACCGACGACGGGTCGGTGGGCGAGCGGGGCCGGGTGAGCGACGTGCTGCCCGAGGTGCTGGCGCGCACCGGCAGTGACCTCGTCTACGCCTGCGGCCCGATGGCGATGCTGCGCGCGGTCGCCGAGATCGCGGCCGCGCACGGCATCCCGAGCCAGGTGGCGGTCGAGGAGTCGATGGCCTGCGGCATCGGCGTCTGCATGACGTGCGTGCTCCCGGCGCGCGGCGAGGACGGGCAGACGCGGATGGTGCGGTCGTGCGTGGAGGGGCCGGTGTTCATGGGCGACCAGCTCCGCTGGGACGCCCTCGGCACCGTCCCCGCCGACTGTGTGGGAGCCCCGCGATGAGCGAGATGGTCACCGTCCGGACGGTCCCCGACACCGATCCGATGCCGCTGGGCATCGACCTGTCGACGCGGCTCGCCGGCGTCTACTTCCCGAACCCCGTCTTCACCGCGTCCGGCTGCGCGGCCGCCGGGCAGGAGCTCGGCCAGTTCTTCGACGTCGCCAAGCTCGGCGCGATGGTGACGAAGTCGATCATGCTGGAGCCGCGCTCCGGCCGGCCGACGCCCCGCATGGCGGAGACGCCGAGCGGGATGCTCAACTCCATCGGGCTCCAGGGCCCGGGCATCGAGACGTTCCTCCAGCGGGACCTGCCGTGGCTCGCCGAACGCGGCGCGCGCACGGTCGTGTCGATCGCCGGGTCGAGCGTCGAGGAGTACGCGCGGCTCGCGCAGAAGCTCCGCGGCCGCCCCGGGCTGACCATGCTCGAGGTCAACATCTCCTGCCCCAACGTCGAGGACCGCGGCACGGTGTTCGCCTGCGACGCCCGCTCCGCCGCCGACGTCGTCAACGCCGTGAAGCGCGTGTCCAGCGTGCCGGTGTTCGCGAAGCTGTCGCCCGACGTCACCGACATCGTCTCGATCGCCCGCGCCGTGGTCGACGGTGGCGCCGACGGCCTGTCGATGATCAACACGCTGCTCGGCCTGGCCATCGACACGAAGACGATGCGCCCGGTGCTCGCCGGCGTCACCGGCGGGCTGTCCGGCCCGGCGATCCGCCCGGTCGCCGTGCGCTGCGTGTGGCAGGTGCACCAGGCGCTGCCGGAGGTGCCGATCATCGGCATGGGCGGCATCCGCACCGGCGTCGACGCGCTGGAGTTCCTCCTCGCGGGGGCGTCGGCCGTGTCGGTGGGGACGGCGGTGTTCGGCGACCCGAACGCGCCCGTGCGCATCGTCGAGGAGCTGCGTTCGGCGCTGGCCGAGCGCGGGATCACCAGCGTCGCCGACGTCGTCGGCCGCGCCCACCGCCCACCCGAGACACATGTACCGGAAGGACCCGACCCCGAGTGACCGCCCCGATCGCCGTAGCCCTGGACGCGCCCGACGTCGACACCGCGGCCCGGTGGGCCAACGCCGTCCAGCGGTACGTGTCGGTGCTCAAGGTGGGGCTGGAGCTGTTCTGCCGGCACGGGCCGGACGTCGTCAACGTCGTGCGCGGCGGCACCGGGCTGGACCTGTTCCTCGACCTGAAGCTGCACGACATCCCCAACACCGTCGCCGGCGCGGCGCGGTCGGTGGCGCGGCTGAAGCCCGCGTACCTGACCGTGCACGCGAGCGGCGGGCGCGACATGGTGCGCGCGGCCGTCGAGGCGGCGCCGGACGTGAAGATCGCCGCGGTGACGCTGCTGACCAGCCTGGACGAGCACGCGTTGCGGGTGCTCGGGGTGGACCAGCAGCCGCGCGACGTGGTGCTGCGGCTCGCGTCGGTGGCGGTCGAGGCCGGCGCGCGGGCGGTCGTGTGCAGCCCCCAGGAGGTCGCGGCGGTGCGTGCCGAGGTCGGCGACGGCATCACGCTCGTCACGCCCGGCGTCCGGCTGGAGGGCGGCGACGCGCAGGACCAGGCGCGGGTCGCGACGCCGGCGCGGGCGCTGGCCGACGGCGCCGACCTGCTCGTCATCGGCCGCCCGATCACCGGCGCCAGCGACCCCGGCGCGGCGGCCGCGGCGATCGCCGCCGACCTGCAACGGCTGCGGGCGTAGGCGTGCGCGAGCGGCTGCGGTGGATGGCGCGGCAGCCGCGCGTGTGGGTGGCGCTCGCCGCGATGGCCGCGGCGCCGTTGCTGGCGGCGCGGGACGGCCGGACCGGGTGGACGGTGCTCGTCGCCTGGGTGACGGCGGTCCTCGCCGGCCTGTCCATCGGCGAGCGGTACCGCGCCGAGCACCCCGAGGTGGAGCGGCGGGAGCGCGAACGCCACGAGCACCGGGTGGATGCGATCCTGTGGCGGTACGAGCGCCAGCGCGAGGCGCGCCGCCGCGCCGCCGAGAGCGGCGAGACGGCGCCGGACGAGCGGCGTTGAAACGAGCGGGTGCGACTCGTTAGGGTCGCGCCCTCGCGTCCGTCGAACGGGGCAGGGAGGGCTTGCGTGGCGCTGCCACCGCTGACGCCGGAACAACGCGCCGCCGCGCTGGAGAAGGCGGCCCAGGCGCGCCGGGTGCGCGCCGAGCTGAAGGACCGGCTCAAGCACTCGGCCACGACGTTGCGGGAGATCCTCGACGCGGGCGAGACCGACGAGGCCATCGGCAAGCTCAAGGTCGTCGCGCTGCTCGAGTCGATGCCGGGCGTCGGCAAGGTCCGCGCCCAGCGCATCATGGAGAAGCTGGAGATCTCGCCGAGCCGCCGCGTCCGCGGCCTCGGCGCCAAGCAGCGGAGCGCGCTGGAACGCGAGTTCGCCGCCGACGCGGGCGCGGCCGGCTGAGCGCGCACCACCTCACCGTGCTCTCCGGCCCCTCGGGCGTCGGCAAGGGCAGCGTCATCGCGGAGATCCGCCGCCGGCACCCCGAGGTGTGGCTGTCGGTGTCGGTGACGACGCGGCCGCCGCGGCCGGGGGAGACCGACGGCGTCGAGTACCACTTCGCCGGCGACGAGGAGTTCGACCGGATGGTCGCGGCGGGGGAGCTGCTGGAGCACGCGACGTACGCCGGCAACCGCTACGGCACCCCGCGCGGCCCGGTGCTCGACCGGGTGCGCTCGGGCGAGCCGGCGCTGCTGGAGGTGGACCTCCAGGGGGCTCGGCAGGTGCGCGACGCGATGCCGGACGCGTACCTGGTGTTCCTGGCGCCGCCGTCGTTCGACGAGCTGGCGCGGCGCCTCACCGGGCGCGGCACGGAGGACCCGGAGCGGGTCCGCAAGCGCCTCGACATCGCCCGGATCGAGATGGCCGCGGAGGACGAGTTCGACGTCGTCGTGGTGAACGACACCGTCGAGGCGGCGGCGGACCGCGTGGTAGCCTTGATCTTCGACCCCCGCGCCTGACCTGCGCTTTTCGCGCGCGTGCGGGCGAACCCGAGAGGAACGCATGTCCGGCACCGCCGCCACGCCCGAGGGCATCACCAACCCGCCCATCGACGAGCTGCTCGAGGCGACCGACTCGAAGTACTCGCTGGTGATCTACGCCGCCAAGCGCGCGCGCCAGATCAACGCGTACTACAGCCAGCTCGGCGAGGGCCTGCTCGAGTACGTCGGCCCGCTCGTGCCCGCGGCGCCGCAGGAGAAGCCGCTGTCGATCGCGCTGCGCGAGATCAACGCCGGCCTGCTCACGCACGAGCAGGTCGAGGCGTAGGCCCGGTCTGACGTGGCCCGCGTCGTCCTCGGGGTCTCCGGGGGGATCGCGGCGTACAAGGCGGTCGAGGTCCTCCGGCTGCTCACCGAGGCGGGGCACTCCGTCCGCGTCGTGCCGACCCGGTCGGCGCTGAAGTTCGTGGGGGCGGCGACGTTCGAGGCGCTGTCCGGCGAGCGTGTCACGGCGAAGGTCTTCGACGACGTCCCCGAGGTCCCGCACGTCCGGCTCGGCCAGACCGCCGACCTCGTCGTGGTCGCGCCGGCGACGGCGGACCTGCTCGCGCGCGCCGCGTCCGGCCGCGCCGACGACCTGCTCGCGGCGACGCTGCTGACCGCGCGCTGCCCGGTCGTCTACGCCCCCGCGATGCACACCGAGATGTGGGAGCACCCGGCGACCGTCGCCAACGTCGCGTTGCTGCGCGACCGCGGCGCGGTCGTGCTCGACCCGGACGTGGGACCGTTGGCCAAGGGCGACGTCGGCCCCGGCCGGCTGCCGTCGCCGGAGTCGATCGTGTCCGTCGCACTGGCCGCGCTCGCCGGGTCGTCGCGCGGCACCGACCTGGCCGGCCGGCGGGTCGTCGTGTCGGCCGGCGGGACGCGGGAGTACCTCGACCCGGTGCGGTTCCTCGGCAACCGTTCGTCCGGCCGCCAGGGGTACGCGCTCGCCCGCGCGGCCGCCGCCCGCGGCGCCGAGGTCACCCTCGTCTCCGCCAACGCCGCGCTGCCCGACCCGGCCGGCGTGAAGGTCGTGCGCGTCGTGTCGGCGGAGGACCTGCGGTCGGCCGTCTTGGCGGCGTTCGCGGACGCGGACGCGGTCGTCATGGCGGCGGCCGTCGCGGACTTCCGGCCCGCGGTGCGGTCGGCGTCGAAGGTGAAGAAGACCGACGAGGACCCCGAGCCGGTGGCGCTGGTGCGCAACCCGGACGTGCTCGCCGAGCTCGCGGCAGGGCGGCGTTCGGGGCAGGTCGTGGTCGGCTTTGCGGCCGAGACCGACGACGTGCTCGCCAACGGCCGCGCCAAGCTCACCCGCAAGGGCTGCGACCTGCTCGTCGTCAACGAGGTCGGCGACGGCGTGGCGTTCGAGGTGCCGGACAACGCCGCCGTGATCCTCGGCGCCGACGGCACCGAGACGGAGGTGCCGCACGGGCCGAAGGAGGCCCTCGCGCACGCCGTCTGGGACGCGGTGGTGGCGCGGCTCTAGCTCGCGCAGGCGCGGCAGCGGGTGGTCGCGGGGAGGGCGGCGAGGCGTTCGGCGCCGATGGGGCCGCCGCAGCGCTCGCAGGTGCCGTAGCCGCCGCTGCGCACCCGGTCCAGCGCCGCGTCCAGCGCGGCGAGGCGGCGGCGGGTGGCGTCGAGGACGGCGGCGAGCTGGGCGCGTTCGAAGCCGATCGTCGCGCCCTCAGGGTCGTGCTCGTCGTCGGCGTTCGAGTCCTCGGCGGCGGCCACGAGCGCCGCGAAGTCCGCCTCCAGCGCGGCGACCTCGGCCGCGACGCGGTCGCGTTCGGCGCGCAGGTCGGTCACGCCCGACGACGCTACCCGGCGACGTCCACGAGCACCGACGCGGGCGGCGGCGGGACCGGGTGGCCGGGCGCGGTCCACTCGACCGGGACGGCGTTGCCGAGCACCTCGTACGTGCCGTCCGCCACCGCCCAGCCGGCGCTGTCCTGGCCGCGCCACTCGACGCGCCACGTCCGGCAGTCGCCGTCGTGGAACACCAGCGTGTGCTCGTCCGGCGGGAACGCCGCCGGGTCGCCCCACTCCCACGCCGGCGCGGGCTCGTCGGCGGTCGCGTCGTAGGCGACGAACGACGTCTCGTAGGCGCTCCGGTACGTCAGCGTCACGTCGCTGCCGCTCGCGCGGCAGAGCGTGAACGCGTACGTCCCCGCGTCGCCGGGCCGCAGCGCGCGCGGGCCGGTCGCGAACGTGCAGAACCCGGTGCGGGCGACGTGCTCGGCGTACTCGGGCCGCGCGCACGCGGCCGGGTCGCGGGTCGTGCTGACGTGGACGGCGGGCGTGCCGTCGGCGTTGCGCGGGCCGGGGCCGACCCACCGGCGCGGTGGCGCGGCGGCGGGGGAGGCGGTGGGCTCCGGCGACGGCGCGTCCGGCGGCGGGGACGGCGGCCGGCTCGGCCCCGGACCCGGCGGCAGAGCGGGCAGCGCGGACGGCGACGGCGCGGGCGAGAGCGCGGGTACGGACGGCGTGGCCGCGACCGGCGAGACCGCCGGCGACGGCGAAGCCGCGGGCACCAGCCGGTCCGTCGCGCCGGGAACGGCGTGGCCGGACAGGGCGGCGGCGACCGCGACGGCGGCCGACGCGCCGGCCGCCGAGGCGGTGAGGCGGCGGCGGCGCAGCCGGGTGCGGCCGGCGGCGAGCGCGCGGTCGAGGCCGTCGCGCGGCGGCAGGCGGCGGGGGCCGTTCATCGGGACTCCTCCAACGCGGCCGCGAGCAGCGCGCGGCCCTCGTGCAGGCGGCGCTTCACGGTGCCGACGGGGCGGCGGATCGCGGTCGCGACGTCCGCGATGGGCAGGTCGTACAGGTAGTGCAGGAGCACGACGTCGCGCTGCGCGCGGGGCAGCCGGCGCACGGCGTCCCACACGGTGGCGTCGGCGCCCAGCTGCGGGACGGCGTGCGCGGCCAGGTCGGACCACGTGGCGAGCTCGCGGTCGCGGCGGCGCCAGTGGTCGCGGGCGAGGTTCGCGGCGACGCGGAACGCGTACCCGCGCGGCGTGCGCAGCCGCGCCCACCGGACGTACACCTGCGTCATCGCCTCCTGCGCCAGCTCGTCGGCGAGCGCCGGGTCGGCGGTGAGCGCCAGGCAGTAGCCGGCCACGTCCGGGTACTCGCTCGCGTAGAAGCGGCGGAACTCCTCGTCGCGCGTGCGGACCACGGCGGCTCCCGCGACGAGCTCCTGGACGACGGTCACACCTCCACGTCCCGCGAGCGGCCGGAAAGGTTCGCCGAACCTTCCGGGCGCGGCGCGGGACGTGGGGGTGACGAAAGGAGCGCACCGTGCGCCGTACCGTTCCGGCCCTGCTGGCCGTCCTCGCCCTCGCGGCCCCCGCCCGCGCCGCCGCACCCCAGGTGACCGACCCGGCGGGCGACGCGAACTTCACCGGCACCGGGGTCGCCACCGCCCCCGCGTCGCTCGACACGCTGGACATCCGGTTGGTCCGCTGGTGGGCCGACACCGCCGCGCAGCACGCCTCGCTCGCGCTCGCCGCGCCGGACCCGGCCGCGCCCGCGCGGTACGTGCTCCGCCTCGCCACGCCCGCCTGCGCCGTGACGCTCACGTGGGAGACGGCGTGGGACACGGCGTACCTGGCGGGGTGCGGCGACGCCCGCTGGTACGCGCCGCCGTCGTGGTCCGGCGGCACGCTGACGTTCACCCTGCCGCGCACCGCGCTGCCGTCGTGGCTGGCGGCCGGGACGACGGTCCACGGGCTCGGCGCGACGGCCGCGCCGGTGGCCGGCTACGTCGTCGGCGAGCTGTACCCGCCGGCGGACGACGCGGCCGGGACCGCGAAATACGTGGTCGGGTCGTAACGCCGCTCGTAGGGTGCCCGCATGTTCTCGCTGCGGGTGGACGACGAGCTGGTGATCGAGCTGGCCGAGATGTGGCACGCCCAGGAGATCTACGACCTGGTCGACCGCAACCGCGAGCACCTGCGGCCGTGGATGCCGTGGGAGCCGCTCACGACCTCGGTCGCGGACACGACGTCGTTCCTCACGTCGGTCCGCGCCGAGTACGCGGCCGGCCGGCAGTTCCACGCCAACCTCCGCTACGGCGGCACGCTCGTCGGCGCGATCGGCATGCCGTCGATCGACCGCGCCAACCGCACCGGCGAGATCGGCTACTGGCTCGGCGCCGAGCACACCGGTCGCGGCATCATGACGCGCGCGACGGCCGCGCTGACGACGGCGGCGTTCCGCGAGATGGGGCTGCACCGGGTGGCGATCGCGGCCGACGTCGCCAACGCGCGGAGCCGGGCCGTGCCGGAGCGGCTCGGCTTCACGTTCGAGGGCGTCCTGCGCGGCAACAAGGTCGTCCACGGCCGCAGCGTCGACCACGCCTGGTACGGGATGCTGGAGCACGACTGGGACGCCGGTACACTGCCAGGCTGACGCCGCCGGGTCGCCTGCTGCCCCGGCAACCACCCCTGTCTGGAGCACCGTGACCAAGCGCCTGTTCACGTCCGAGTCCGTCACCGAGGGGCACCCGGACAAGATCGCCGACCAGATCTCCGACGCGATCCTCGACGAGCTGCTGCGGCAGGACCCGAAGAGCCGGGTCGCCTGCGAGACGCTCATCACGACCGGCCAGGTCCACGTGGCCGGCGAGGTGACGACCAAGGCGTACGCCGACATCCCCGGGATCGTCCGCAAGACGATCCTCGGCATCGGCTACGACTCGTCGGAGAAGGGCTTCGACGGCGACTCCTGCGGCGTGAACATCGCGATCGGCTCGCAGTCGCCGGACATCGCGCAGGGCGTCGACGCGGCGTTCGAGGCGCGCACCGGCGAGTCCGTCGAGGACGAGCTGGACCGCCAGGGCGCGGGCGACCAGGGGATGATGTTCGGGTACGCGTGCGACGAGACCGACGAGCTGATGCCGTTGCCGATCGCGCTGGCGCACCGGCTCGCCCGCCGCCTCTCCGAGGTCCGCAAGTCCGGGGACGTCGACTACCTCCGCCCCGACGGCAAGACGCAGGTCTCGGTCGAGTACGCCGACGGCCGCCCGGTCCGCCTGGACACCGTCGTCGTGTCGTCGCAGCACGCGGGCGACGTCGACCTGGAGAAGCAGCTCACGCCGGACGTCGTGCAGCACGTCATCGAGCCGGTGCTCGCCGGGCTCGAGCTGGAGACCGGCGGCTACCGCGTCTTCGTCAACCCGACCGGCAAGTTCGAGATCGGCGGCCCGATGGGCGACGCCGGCCTCACCGGCCGCAAGATCATCGTCGACACGTACGGCGGCATGGCCCGCCACGGCGGCGGCGCGTTCTCCGGCAAGGACCCGTCCAAGGTGGACCGCTCCGCCGCGTACGCGATGCGCTGGGTCGCGAAGAACGTCGTGGCCGCGGGCCTGGCTCGCCGCTGCGAGGTGCAGGTCGCGTACGCGATCGGCAAGGCGCACCCGGTGTCGCTCTACGTGGACACGTTCGGCACCGAGACGGTGTCGCTCGACGCGATCCAGCGGGCCGTGGACGAGGTGTTCGACCTGCGGCCGGCCGCGATCATCCGCGACCTCGACCTGCTGCGCCCGATCTATGCCAAGACCGCGGCGTACGGGCACTTCGGCCGGGACGAGAAGGAGTTCTCGTGGGAGGCGACGGACCGGGCGGACGCGCTGCGGAGCGCCGCGGGCGCGTAGCCGGGCTCGGCGCGGCGTACCTGCGGCTGCTCCGGCTCGACGGCGAACGCTTCTCGTTCGACGTCGCCGCGCCGCCCGCCGCGGTCGTCGCGGCGCTGGCCGCGGCGCCGCGGGAGGACGAGCTCGGCCGGTTCCGGACGGTGTGGACGCGGGAGAGCCGCGTGGTCCGCTGCCCGCCCGCGGGCGGACGCGCGGCGTTCCGGCTGAGCGGCCCCGGGGTGCAGCCGGTGCTGCTCGTCGCGGTGACGGCGGCGGGCGCGGGCAGCCGCGTCGACGCGGAGCTGCGGCCGCGCGGCTGGGACCGCGCGTTCGGGGCGTTCTGGCTGACGCTGGTGGCCGCCGGAGCGGTCGCGGCCGCGGTCGGCACCCTGGTCGCCCTGGCGCGGACCGGCCGGGTGGGGCCGGTGGCGGTGGCGCCGTTCTGGCTGGCCGCGATGTTCCTGCTCGGCCGCCGCACCGTCGCCGCGCGCGGCCCCCGGGCGGCGTTGCGGGCCTGGTGCGTGAGCGTCGCCCAGGGCGCGGGGTAGCCGCGTGCGCGCCTGGGTGCGGCTGCTGGGGCTCTACGCCGAATGCTTCGAGCTGGTCGTGCCCGCGCCGCCGGAGGCGGTGCTGGCGGCGTTCATGGCGGCCGCGCGGGACCACCGGGTGCGGCTGCGGGACATGTTCCGGCCGGTCCGGCCGGCGTTCGTCCGGCGGGGCATCCGCGGCGGCGTCGCGGTCCGGGTCGTCTCCCCGCTCTCCTTAACCGGGCACCCGCAGCTGTTCCTCCGGGTCGCGCCGGCGCCGGAGGGGACGCGCGTGCGCGCCGAGGTCCGCCACCGCCGGTGGGTCCAGGTGCTCGGCGGGGCCGGGCTGACCCTGCTCGCGCTCGCCTGCGTGGCATCGACGCTGGCCGTCGTGCCGGTGGCATTCGTGGGGGGTGCGCGCGCCGCGGCCCTCACGGCCGGGGCCGCGCTCGCGCTCGGCGTTGGGTTCGAGGTGGCGCGGGTGGCGGTCAGCGGGGTCGGGCTGCCGGACCGGGCGCTGCTGCGCGCGTGGTGCCACGAGGTCGCGGGGAGCGCGCGCTGATGGAGCTCCCGGTCGCGCGCGTGGCCGTCGACGTGCCGGTGTCGCACCTCGACCGGGTCTTCGACTACGCCGTCCCGGAGGTGCTGGACGAGGTCGCGCGGCCGGGGGTGCGGGTGCGGGTGCGCTTCCGCGACCGGCTGGTCGACGGGTACCTGCTGGAGCGCACCGAGAGCAGCGAGTTCCGGCTCCAGCCGTTGAAGGTCGTCTCGCCCGAGCCGGTGCTGGCGCCGGAGATCGCGGGGCTCTGCCGGGAGGTCGCCGACCGCGACGCCGGGCTGTTCCTCGACGTGGTGCGCCTCGCCGTGCCGCCGCGGCACGCGCGGGTAGAGAAGGAGCCGCCGCGGCTCGGCCCGCCGCGCCCGGTCGCCGTGCCGGAGCCGGGCGCGTGGACGGGCTACGCCAACGGCGCGGCGTTCGTCACGGCGCTCGCCGAGGGGCGGGCGCCGCGCGCGGTGTGGTGGGCGCTGCCGGGG
>DASTMB010000091.1 GCA_035714365.1 Mycobacteriales bacterium
GGTCGCTTGCGCACGAAGTACGCGGCGCTCCCTGCCGCCTTGCCAGCCCCAACCTGGACGCTCCGTGAGCGTGCCCCGGCCGGGTCTGCCCGGCGCCGCGCCCGCGCCCGGCGCCGCCGACACCAACGCCGACCCCGGCCCCCCGGCGGCGTCCGCCGCGACCCCTGCGCCCGACGCGACCCCCGCGCCCGACGCCGCCCCCGCTCCCGGCGCGACCCCCGCGCCGGCCGCTGCCCCCGCTCCCGGCGCGACCCCCGCCGCCACCCCCACTCCCGCCGCCGCCGCCACCGGGGCGTTGCGGGCCGTGCTGTTCGACATGGACGGGCTGCTGGTCGACTCCGAACCCGTCTGGTCGGTCGCCGAGGCGGAGATCATGGACTGGCTCGGCGGGCCGTGGAACCTCGACGTCAAGGCCCGCTGCGTCGGCCGCCGCGTGGACGAGGCGTGCCGCATCCTGGTCGAGGTCGCCGGGTCGCCCGCCGACCCGCGCGAGGTGATGGACCGGCTGGTGGGGCGGATGTGCGAGCTGTTCCGCGCGCACCTGCCGTTGCTGCCGGGCGCGGTGGAGCTGGTCGACGCGGTGCGCGCGGCGGGGGTGGCGACGGCGCTGGTGTCGTCGTCGTACCGGGCGCTGGTCGACGCGGCGCTGGAGTCGATCGGGGCGGAACGCTTCGACGTCACGGTCGCGGGCGACGAGGTGGCGCGCGCGAAGCCGGACCCGGAGCCCTACCGCACCGCCGCCGCCGCGCTCGGCGCCCACCCCGCCGACTGCGTCGTCATCGAGGACAGCGTCGCCGGCTGCCGGTCCGGCGAGGCGGCGGGGTGCCGGGTGGTCGCCGTGCCGAACGTCGTCCCCGTCCCCCCGGATGCGGGCCGCCTGGTCGTCACGTCACTCACCGAGCTGCACCCCGGCCGCCTCGCCGGGCTCGTCGCGCACCCGTCACGTCACGGGTAGCGCCCCACCTCGCGACCCGTGGCGTCGTAGTACCGGGCCTGCCACGCGACGCTCGACCCATCGACCTGAACCACCGCCCCCAGGTACACCCGGTCAGGGGACTCAGCCACCGGCACCGTCGCGACGTCGTACGCGGCGGTGCGCGTCGTCAGGTGCACCCGCGCCACGTCCGGCGGCAGCGCGCCCCACACGACGATCCAGCTCGCGGCGTCGGTGTGCCGGACGGTGTCCCAGTGCAGCCCGGCGCGGAGCTGCCCCACCGGCCCCGAGTCGTCGTCGGCGTCGGCGTGCGTGTGCAGCACCTGGTCGGCCAGGTCGGTCCGCCACGACGTGCAACGCGTCCCGCCGCGGCCGCTCCAGGCGATCACCCACCACCGCCGGGAACCGGTCTGGCCCGTGGCTACCGGGAAGACCCCCGGCCCTCCCGGTTCCGTCCTCGGGTCGCACACGGCCTGGTCCGGCTCCGGGATGCCGTCGTCGTCCGGCGGCCGGAACCCGTGCCGCCGCAGGCACGACTCGAACGGCATCAGCACCAGGGCCGGGGCCTTCGTCCCGGGCCGCCCGCCCGGCGACGGCGAGACCGTCGTCCCCGCGCGGACGCACGCGCCGACCGCCCGCTGGGCGTCGGGATCCTTCAGATAGTCGGCGAACGGCCGCAGGTGCCCGCCCGACGCGGGCGGCGCGGCCTCCCGCCGGGCCAGCGCCGGCACCGCCAGCGTCGCGAGCAGCACGGCCGCCACACCCGCCACCGCGATGGTGACGGTGCGGCGGGTGCGGCGCGCGCGGTCGCGGCGTTCGATCGTGCCGAACGGCGGCGCCACCGCGCCCGCCCCCGCCGCGTCGACCGCCGCGCGGATCGTCCGGTCCAGGTCACTCATCGCCGCCACCTCCCAGCGCCACGGCGGCGGCGCGGCCCCGCGACAGCCGGCTCTTCACCGTGCCGGTCGCCACGCCCAGCTCGCGGGCGATCTCCGCCACCGGCAGTCCCAGGCCGTGGTGCAGCACCAGCACCTCGCGGTAGCGGCGCGGCAGCGCGGCCAGCAGCCGCTCGGCGTCCAGCCGCGCACCGTCCGGCTCCGGCGCGTCCGGCGGCGGCCCCAGCCGGGCCAGGCCGCGCGCCGCCACCCGCGCCCGCCGCCAGCGCGACGCCGACAGGCGGAACGCCACCGTGCGCAGCCACGCCTCCGGGTCGTCGTACTCCGACACCCGGTCCCACCTCGGCAGCAGCCGCACGAACGCCTCCTGCACGACCTCCTCCGCGTCGGCGGCGCTGCCGCAGACGACCGTCAGCAGGCCGACGAGACGGCCGTACGAGGCCGTGTAGAGCTCCGACACGGTCCCCGCCCTCGCGGGGACGCCGGCGGTGCCGGCGAGGGCTGCGTCCACGCTACTGACACGCCGCCCCGCCGTCGCGGGTTCCCGGCGGGCTCGCGTCAGTCGAGCAGGTCGGGCTGCTCGCGCACGATCCGCTGGTAGAGCGGCTGGAACGAGATCCAGCCCGCCACCTCGCTGCCCACCTGCTGCGACGTCCGCGCCGCCTGCTCCGGGTCGATCAGCACCCGCGGCCCCGCCGCCATCGCGAGGAGCTGCGCCTGGCAGGACCGTTCCATCGTCACGAACCACCACACCGCCGCGTCCACCGTCGACCCCACCGTCAGCAGGCCGTGGTTGCGCAGGATCACCGCCTTGTTGTCGCCGAGGGCGTGCGCGATCCGCTTCCCCTCCTCGACGTCGAGCACGACGCCGGTGTAGTCGTCGAAGAGCGCGTGGCTGCCGTAGAACGCGGTCACGTCCTGCGTGATCGGCTCCAGCTCCATCGCCAGCGCGCTGAACGCCTTGCCGTGCACCGAGTGCGAGTGCGCCGCCGCCACGACGTCCGGGCGCGCCGCGTGCACCTGCGAGTGGATCGCGAACGCCGCCGCGTTCACCGGGTGCCGGCCCTCCACGACCTCGCCCTGGTCGTTCACCAGGATGAGGTCGCTCACCCGGATGTGCGAGAACGGCATCGCGAACGGGTTGACCCAGAAGTGGTCGGGGAACTCGGGGTCGCGCGCCGTGATGTGGCCGGCGATGCCCTCCTCGAAGCCGAACTTCGAGAACAGCCGGAACCCGGCCGCCAGCCGCTGCTTGCGGTGCAGCCGCTCCTCCTCGACGTTCGCGAACGTCGGCATCGACAGGTACTCGAGCTCGGGACGGTTCGACGGCATGATCGACGGCATCGCGGCGGCTCCTCGGGGCGACCAGGCGCGGCCACCGGCCGCGCGCCGTCCAAGTGTGCCCCACCCGCCGCGGTGGTGGCACCTGGCGTCCCTGGCCGGGTCGGTGACCGGGTGCCGCTAGATTCCGCGCCGCTGACGCGGCGCTCCCTTTAGTCGCGGCACCCGGTCACCGACCCGTCCTCCGTCGCGGCTGCTACTCCGCGGCGATGGCGCGCAGGACGTCGAGGCGGGCGGCGCGGCGCGCCGGCAGGATCGCCGCGACGACGCCCGCGAGGGCGGCGACGAGCACGACGACGAGGAGCTGCCCCGCGGGCACGGTGAGCCGGTCGAACCCCTGGTCGCCCAACGCCTCCACCAGCGCCCACCCGAAGAACAACCCGATCACGAGCCCCAGCAGCGTCCCGAACAGGGCGATGATCACCGACTCCCAGCGCACCGTGCTCCGGAGCTGCTTGCGGGTCATGCCGACGGCGCGGAGCAGGCCGAGCTCGCGGGTGCGTTCGAAGATCGACAGCGCCAGCGTGTTGGCGATGCCCATCAGCGCGATGACGACGGCGAGGAAGAGCAGCACGTAGATCAGGCCGAGGAGCTGGTTGATCTGCGCCGACTGCGCCTCCTTGAACTCGGTCTGGTCCTGGAGCGTGGCGTTCGGGTAGGCGCGGGTGACGGCCTCGACGGCGCGGCGCGCGTCGGCCGCGCTCACGCCCGGGGCGCGCTTGACGAAGACGCGGGCGTCGAGCTGCGACGGGAAGTTCCGCGCGAACGCGTCCAGCGGCACGAGGTACTGCCCGCCCGCGTCCGCGCGGCGGTAGATCGTCGCGATGCGGAACCGGCGTTCGCCGGTCTTGGCGAACGACAGCCGCACGGTGTCGCCGACGTGCCAGCCCTTGCCGCGCGCCGTGGCCGCGTCGACCGCGAGGGTGTCGCCGCGCAGGTCGGCGAGGCTGCCGTCGGCGACGTCGAGGTCGATGATCGACGCGAAGCGTTCCGGGTCGACCCCGCCGAGGAAGCGTGGCGTCCCCTCGACCTTCGCCTGCCCGATCCGGAACCCGGACACCGCCCCGACCTCGGGCAGCCGGCCGAGCGAGGCGGCGAGCTCGGGGCTGAGCCCGCCGAAGCCGAACGTCCCGCTGTCGATCACGAAGTCGCCGGTGAACGCCTTGTCGATGCTCGCGTTGATCGACGTCTTGGCCGACGCCGCGAAGATCGTGATGAAGCCGACCAGCCCGACGCCGATCATCAGCGCGGCGGCGGTGGAGGCGGTGCGCTTGGGGTTGCGCATGGCGTTCTCGCGGGCGAGCGTGCCGGACATGCCGCGCAGGCGGGGGAGCGGCGCGCCGATCACCCGGCTCACCGGCCGCGCGAACACCGGCCCCAGCACGGCCACGCCGAAGAACACGACGGTGGCGCCGAGGCCGACGCTGGCGGCCTTGTTGCCGCTCTTGCCGAACAGGCCGCCGAGCAGCAGCGCCCCGCCCAGCGCCGTCACCAGCACGCCGACGATCGTGCGGCGGCGCGACCGGCCGGTGCCCTCGACGGCGAGCGCGCGCAGCGCGGCGATCGGCGGCACCTTCGCCGCGCGGCGGGCCGGGAAGAACGCCGACGCCACGCTGACGCCGACGCCCGCGACGAGCGCGGTCACCGCCGTCTTGCCGGAGAACACGATGCCGCCGGCCGGGATGTCCACGCCGAACGCCGCCAGGATCCCCTTGAGCCCGCCGGCGATGACGATGCCGAGCAGCATGCCGAGCAGCGAGGCGAGCAGGCCGACCGCCAGCGCCTCCACGAGCACCGCGGCGAGCACCTGCCGCCGGCTGGCACCGACCGCGCGCAGCAGCGCCATCTCGCGCCCGCGCTGCGCCACGATGATCGAGAACGTGTTGTAGATGATGAACGAGCCGACCAGCAGCGCGACGACCGCGAACGTGAGCAGGAACGTGTCGAAGAACCGCAGCGCCTTGCGGATCGCGGACTGGTTCTCCTCGGTGAGGGCCTTGCCGGTGATCGCCTCGGCGCTGGCCGGGACGGCGGCCGCGAGCCGGTCCCGCAGCTCGGTCTGGCTCACGCCGTCGGCGGCGACGGCGGCGACCGCGTCGAGCTCGCCGGGTGTGCCGACCAGGCGCTGGGCGGCGTTCGCGGTGAACATGACGTTGGTGGCGCCGCCGGTGCCGTCGGCGTCGCCGAACGTCGCGATGCCGACCACCCGGACCCGCTGCGGCCCCTTCTCCACCAGCACGGTGACGGTGTCGCCGACGGCCGCGCCGGCCTTCTTCGCCGTGTAGCGGTCCAGCGCGACCTCGCCGTCGGCGGCCGGCGCGCGGCCCTCGGCGAGCACGAACGGGTTGAGCTCGCGGGTCTCGACCCAGTTGCGGCCGAACGTCGGGGCGCCGCGGCCGGGGTTGCCGACCGGCTTGCCGGCGCGGTCGACGATCTGCGTGTAGCCGGCGACCACCCCCTCGGCGGCGGCGACGCCGGGCACCGCGCGCACCGTGTCGACCAGCGCCACCGGGACGCGGTCGCGTTGCTCGCCGAACTGGCTGGTGACGACAGCCTTGCCGCGGACGACCGCGTCGGTGCCGGCGGCGGCGTTGGCGAACAGGGTGTCGAACGTGCGGCCGATGGTGTCGGTGAGCACGAGCGTGCCCGACATGAACGCGACGCCGAGCAGCACCGCGAGCGAGGTGGTGAACAGCCTCAGCTTGCGGGCGAGCAGGCCCTTGAGCGCGATGCGGAGCACGGTGTCACCCCTCGAACCGCTTCATCCGGTCGAGCACCCGCTCCGCGGTCGGCTCGGTCATGTCGTCCACGATCCGGCCGTCGGCGAGGAAGACGACGCGGTCGCCGTACGCCGCCGCGACCGGGTCGTGGGTGACCATGACGATGGTCTGGCCGAGCTCGTCTACGGCGTGCCGCAGGAACGCGAGGATCTCCGCGCCGGAGCGCGAGTCGAGGTTGCCGGTGGGCTCGTCGGCGAACACGATCTCGGGCCGCCCGGCGAGGGCGCGGGCGACCGCGACGCGCTGCTGCTGCCCGCCGGAGAGCTCGCTCGGCCGGTGCGCGAGCCGGTCGCGCAGCCGCACCGTGTCGACCACGGTGTCCAGCCACGCCTGGTCGACCCGGCGGCCGGCGAGCGAGGCGGGGAGGGTGATGTTCTCCGCGGCGGTGAGGGTCGGCACGAGGTTGAACGACTGGAACACGAAGCCGACCTGGTCGCGGCGCAGCGTCGTCAGACGCTTGTCGTCCAGGGTCGTGAGGTCGACCTCGCCGACGTACACCCGGCCGGCGCTCAGCGTGTCCAGGCCGGCCACGCAGTGCATCAGCGTCGACTTGCCGGAGCCGGACGGCCCCATGATCACGGTGAACCGCCCGCGCGGGAACTCCACCGTCACGTCGTCCAGCGCCGTCACCGCCGTGTCGCCGCGGCCGTACACCTTGGTCGCCCCGACCGCGCGCGCCGCCGCGGTCGCGCCGCCGCCCGTCGCGCCGGGCGCCGCCGGGCCCGTCGGCGTCGCTCCCGCTGTCGCCGGCGCCGTTGCCGGGCTCGCCTGCCGCCGTGCCACGTCCACCCCTTCCCCGTAAGCCTTGAAAGCCGTCTCGCACCCTAGGCGTCCGCTGCGACAGCGTCGCGCCGGCCGAACCGGACGAACGCGGCGTTGCTCCCCGTACCGGGCGCCCGCGACCGCAACTCGTGACGAAGGTCACGCTGGGACGTTCTCCGTGGTGCGAGGAGGAGGCAGCGCCGGAACGGTGCCGCCGAACTCGGGGCAGTACGCCTGGAAGCTGCACCAGCCGCAGAGCGCCGAGCGGCGAGGTCGCCAGTCGCCGGTCTCGTACGCCCGCTGGATCGCGCGCCACAGCGCGACCAGCGTGCGCTCGAACCGGCGCAGCTCGTCCTCGTCCGGCGCGTAGTCGACGGTCACGACGTCGCCCAGGTAGATCAGCCGCAGCGCGTCCGGGATGACGCCCTCGGACCGCCACAGCAGCAGCGCGTAGAACTTGAGCTGGAACAGCGCGCTCGCCTCGAACTGCTCGCCCGGCGCGCGCCCCGTCTTGTAGTCGACCACCCGGGTGCGGCCGGCCGCGCTGCGGTCGAGCCGGTCGACGTAGCCGTGCAGCAGCACGCCCTCCTCGCCCAGCTCGTGCGTGACGTACAGCTCGCGCTCGGCCGGCTCCAGGCGGGCCGGGTCCTCAAGCGCGAAGTAGTTGCCGAGCAGCGCCCGCGCCGACTCCAGCCAGCCGCGCAGGTCCTCGCTGCCCGGCTCGAACAGCGCCGCCACGTCGGGCTCCGCCGCCGCGACCCGCTCCCACGCCGGCGCGAGCAGCTCCACCGCGCGGTCCAGCGTGCGCTCGGCCGCAGGCAGGTCGAACAGCTGCTCGAGCACGGCGTGCACCACCGTCCCGCGCGTCGCGTCGCGCGAGGGAGGCTCGGGCAGGCGGTCGACGACGCGCAGCCGGTACTTCAGCGGGCACGACTTGAAGTCGCTCCCGCGCGAGGGGCTGAGGGTGGCGAGCACCGGGCGCTCGTCGACTGCGGTCATGGGAACGACAGTAACGAGGGGGTGTGACAGAAACCGCGACCGGCACCCGTTCTGTGGACGAAAAATTCTTGTCCACAGGTCTGGCCACGGCCGTCGAACCGTGTCGTACCGCCGCCGTACGATGCGCCGCATGGTGATGGAGAGCAAGGGCCGCGTCGCGAAGGCGACCCACGTCGGGATCCCCGCGGACCTGACGGAGGAGGAGCACGGGCGCGCGGCGTTCGCGGGCCCCGTGTCGCACCTCTACCGCACGATCCCCGCGACCGCGTGGATCGACGTGGACGGGCCGCTGCGGCCCGCGGCGTTCGACCTCAACCTGCTCTCCCCGCCCGACGCCGACGACCCGGAGGGCCTGTCCACGGCCGTCCTCTACAACGACGACCTGCGCGTGCGCATCTCCCGGCGCACCGCGTCCATGCCGTACGCGCTCCGCAACGCCGACGGCGACGAGATCGCGTTCGTCCACCACGGCGCCGGCGTGCTCCAGACCGACTACGGCCCGTTGCCGTACGAGGCCGGCGACTACCTCGTCATCCCGAAGGGCACCGTCCACCGTTGGGTGCCGGACGGGTCCGAGTCGTTCCTGCTGGTGATCGAGTCGACGGCGGCGGTGACGCTGCCGGACTTCGGGCTGATGGGCAGGCACGCGGTGGTCGACCCGAAGGTGCTCGCCACGCCCGAGCCGTGGACGGAGCCGCCGGCCGACTGGACCGGCGACGGCAACGGACGCTGGTGGCGCGTGCGCGTGAAGCGGCTCCAGGCGTGGACGACGTTCACCTACCCGCACAACCCGTTCACGGCGGTCGGCTGGGCGGGCGACCTGGCGCCGTACCGGCTGCACGTCCGGGACATCCGGCCGGTGATCTCGCCGCGGTACCACCTGCCGCCGAGCGTGCACACGACGTTCCGGTGCGGGCGGTTCGACATCGCGACGTTCGTGCCGCGGCCGTTCGAGACCGACCCCGAGTCGCTGCGGGTGCCGTTCTTCCACGCCAACGTCGACAACGACGAGGTGATCTTCTACAGCCGCGGCGACTTCTTCTCGCGCAAGGGGATCGGCGAGGGGTGGTTGACGCTGCACCCGCAGGGCGCGCCGCACGGGCCGCAGCCCGGCGCGGCCGAGCGCGCGGCGGCGAAGGAGACGGCCGACGAGATCGCGGTCATGATCGAGTGCCAGGCGCCGTTGTCGATCACCGACGAGGCGAAGGCGGCGGAGGACCCGGCGTACACGACGTCGTGGGCGAGAGGGATGGGGTTGGTCGACGGATGAGCAGGCACGGGGGATGGGTCCTGGCGGCGGTGGTCGTCGTCGCGACGCTGGTGCTGGGGGTGGTCGCGCCGTCGTCGTGGCTGGGCGTGGTGTTCGTCCTCGCCGTCGCCGGGCTGATGGCGGCGCTGCGCGGCGCCGTGCCGCAGTCGTACCGGGTCGCGTGGCGGCGTTCGACGCTGATCGTGGTCGGGCTCGCGGCGTGCGCGGGCGGGTCGTACGCGTTCGCGGAACGGCCGTGGGGGCCGCGGCCGGTGGTCGCCTGGCCGCTGTTCGTCGTGCTGATGATCGGGCTGCTGGTGACGGTCGCCGACGCGGCGCAGGTACGGCGCGGCGGGGTGCTGGGGCCGCGGAGCCGCCAGGAGGCCGAGGCGTTCCGCTCGACCCGCGGCAAGGGGTCCCGCTAGCGGACGACCCGGTTGGTGAGCGTGCCGAGGCCGTCGACGGTGAGCGTGACGGTCTGGCCGGGCACCAGCCAGCGGTCCAGGTCGAGCCCGCAGCCGCCGCCGAACGTGCCCGAGCCGAGCACGTCGGTCGGGTAGACGTCCTCGTCGCGGCTGACGTGCGCGAGCATCTCGCCGAACGTCCACCGCCGCCCCGCCGTCGTCCCGCGCGACCACACCTCGCCATCGACGGTGACGGTCATCGGGTGGTCGTCCTCCGGGTCCCACTCGTCCGCGGTGACGAGCACGGGCCCGAACGACGTGTTGAAGTCCTTCGCCTTCGCCGGGCCGAGCCAGCACGCCATCTCGTCGCGCTGCACGTCCCGGGCCGACCAGTCGTTCATGACGAAGTAGCCGAAGATCGCCTCGCGCGCCTCGTCGGCGGTCCAGTCGCGGCCGCCGCGGCCGACCACCGCGGCGATCTCGCACTCGTAGTCGAGCCGTTCCGTGTAGGACGGCCAGCGCACGTCGTCACCGTCGCCGGAGATGGAGCGGCGGTTCCCCTTGTAGTAGACGGGGATGCGTTCCCACGGCTCCGGGACGGGCGTGCCGCGGCGGGCGGCGCCGCGTTCGACGTGGTCGCGGAACGCGAGGAAGTCCCGCAGCGAGTTCGGCGCGCGCAACGGCGCCAGCAGGCGCACCGACGACGGCCGGAGCCAGCCCGGCGCGTCGTCCGGGGCGGTCGCCGCCAGCTCGGCGGTGCGTTCGCGGGTCGCCTCGCTGGCCTCCACCAGGTCGACGAGGTCGGCCGGCACCGTCGCCTCCCGGCTGGTCGCCCACCGGGTGACGTCGAGCAGCCACTCCTCGCCGTCGCGCTGCCGCAACGCGCCCAGCCGGGCCGTCCCGCCGAGCTCGTCGCTGGTCCACGAGCACCACCGCATGCCTGCTGGCCTCCCGGTTCCGCCGCCGGGGCGGCATCCTGTCACTACCCGGGGTACGGCGCGCGGCGCGCCGCGACGGCAGGAGGGCGATGACGACGGACGTGCGCGACGCCGACACCGTCACGCCGTCGCTGCCGCCCGTCGCCGCGACGCTGCTGGCGCTGGCGGGCGTGCGCGCCGGCGAGACCGTCGCCGACGTGGGGTGCGGCACCGGACTGCTGACCTACGCCGCCGCGGCCGCCGCGGGCGCCCGCGGGCGGGTGCTCGGGTTGGAGCGCGAGGAGGCGCTGCTGCGCGCGGCGGCGGCGCGGCGGGCCTCCGGCGTGGGGTGGCTGCTCGGCGAGCCGGCGGCGCTGCCGCTCGCGGACGGCGTGCTGGACAAGGTGATCTGCGGGTCGGGGCTGCACCGGTTCGCGGACCCGGCGGCGGTGCTGGCCGAGGTCGCGCGGGTGCTCGCGCCGGGCGGGCGGCTCGCGGTCTGCGCGTGGGGGGCGTTCCGCGACGGGGGCGGCGGGACGTCGGCGGAGGCGCTGGGGGCGCTGCTGCACGGTGCCGGGCTGGGGCTCGTGCACGCGCGGAGCGAGGAGGTGGCGGTGCCGTTCGCCGACGGGGCGGCGTACGCGCGGTGGCGGCTCGCGCTGGGTGGGCCCGGCACCGCCGGTGGCACGGCGGGCGCGGCCGGCACCGGACCGGTGGTGGCCGAGGCGGTTGTGCACTACGCGACCGCTCGTCCACAGATCTGACCCGCGACCGCCACGGGCGTTGCACCGCACGTAGCATCGAGGTATGGCCGCGACCGAACGTTCCGGACGCCGCCCCGGCATCCGCCTGGGGCGGTGGTTCGGCGTGCCGGTCACGCTGTCGCCGAGCTGGCTCGCGACGGCGGTGCTGCTGACGTACGCGCTGGCGCCGGTGTTCTCGCCGCCGCGCTCCCCGGGCGTGCGCCACTACGCGCTGGCGCTGACGACGACGGTGCTGTTCGCGGCGTCGGTGCTGGCCCACGAGCTCGCGCACGCCGCCGTCTCCACCCGCCTCGGGCTGCCGGTGCGGCACGTCACGCTGCACCTGCTCGGCGGGCAGACCGAGGCGGCGGAGGAGCCGCGGACGGCGCGCGAGGAGTACGCCGTGGCGATCGCCGGGCCGCTGGCGTCGGTCCTGCTCGGCGGTGCGGCGGCGGCCGCCGGGTCGTTCGGCGGCGACCGGTCGGCGCTCGCGCGCGCAGCCGGGCTGGTGGCGCTGACCAACGCCGTCCTCGCCGTCGTCAACCTGCTGCCCGGCCTGCCGCTCGACGGCGGGCGGGTGGTCCGGGCGGCGGTGTGGCACCTGCGCCGCAGCCGCGCCGCCGGCACCCGCGCCGGCGTCCGCGGCGGGCAGGCGGTGGCGCTCGCACTGGCCGCCGTGGGGCTGCTGCGGGTCGGGGCGGGGGACCAGGTCGGGCTGCTCGCGCTGCTGGTCGGCGTGTTCCTCTGGACGAGCGCGACCACGCTGGGACGGCGCGCGGCGGTGCTCGAACGCCTCGGCGCCCTGGACGTGCGGGCGCTCGTCCGGCCGGCACTGGCGGTCGAGGCGTCGCTGCCACTCGCGGAGGCGTTGCGCCGCGCGGTCGCGGCGGGCCGGCGGCTGGTCGTGGTCGACGCGGCCGGGCTGCCCGCGGCGGTCATCTCGGGGCCGGCGCTGGCGGCCGTGCCGGACCGGCGGCGGCCGTGGGTGACGGTGGCCGACGTGGCGCGGGCGCTGGAGCCCGGGCTGGTGCTCGACGCCGGCCTCGACGGTCCGCACCTGCTGGAACGGATGCGGGCGACGCCCGCCTCCGAGTACCTCGTCCGGGGGCCGGACGGCGCGGTCGCGGGCGTGCTGTCCGCGCACGACGTCGCGCTCGCGCTGGAGAGCACGGGAGGACCTGCCGCGTGATCGTCAAGCTGCGCAACCCGGACCGCGAGGTGACGGTCGACGGCCCGCGCCGGGTCCGCGACCTGCTGGTCGAGGTCGGCCTGCACCCCGACGCCGTGCTCGTCATCCGGGGCCGGGACCTGCTCACGCGCGAGGACACGGTGGAGGACGGCGACACCGTCGAGGTCCGGCCGGTGATCTCCGGGGGGTGACCGCCGCGCCGCCGCGTCGCCGGGCGGGAGGCACGGACGCGGGGGGCGCCGAGGCTGGGGGGCGCCGAGGCTCCGGTGGCGCCGCGGCCCGGGTGCGGCGGGCCGGACGGGCAACGCGTGGCACGCGCCGGCGCGGCGAGCGCGCGCCCGCGCAGGGGCGGACGGCCGCGGGACCGTGACCGGCGCCCGCGTCAGACGAGGCTGTCGAGCCAGGCCTGGTGCAGGTCGGCGTACGCGCCGCGACCGGTCACCAGGTCCGCGGGCGTGCCGTCCTCGACCACCCGCCCGCCGTCGAGCACCAGCACCCGGTCGGCGATCTCCACCGTCGACAGCCGGTGCGCGATGATCAACGCCGTCCGGTCGACGAGGATCGTGCGCAGCGCGTGCTGCACGAGGCGTTCGCTCGGCACGTCGAGCGACGACGTCGCCTCGTCCAGGATGAGCACCGCCGGGTCGGCGAGGAACGCCCGCGCGAACGCCACGAGCTGCCGCTGCCCCGCCGACAAGCGGCCGCCGCGCTTGCGGACGTCGGTGTCGTAGCCGTCGGGGAGGCGTTCGATGAACTCGTGCGCGCCGATCGCCCGCGCCGCCGCCTCCACCTCGGCGCGGGAGGCCTCGGGCCGGCCGAACACGATGTTGTCGAACACCGTCCCGGAGAACAGGAAGCTCTCCTGCGTGACCATGACCACCGCGCGGCGGAGGCGTTCCTCGGGCAGCGAACGCAGCGGCACGCCGTCGAGAGTGACCTCGCCCTCGACCGGATCGTAGAAGCGGGCCAGCAGCCGCGCGATCGTCGTCTTGCCGGCGCCGGTGGCGCCGACCAGCGCGACGGTCTGCCCGGCCGGGATGTCGAGGTCGAGGCGGGGGAGGACGTCCTTGCCGGACCGGTAGCCGAAGCGGACGCCGGCGAACCGCACGGCGCCGCGCGCCTCGCCGGGCAGCGCGACCGGCGCCGCCGGCTCCGGCACGGCCGGCTGCTCCTCGAGGACGCCGGCGAGCTTCTCCAGGGCGGCGGCGGCGGACTGGAACGAGTTGTAGAACTGGCTGAGCTCCTGCATCGGCTCGAAGAACCGCCGCAGGTACAGCAGGAACGCCGCCAGCACGCCGACCCGGAGGTCGCCGTTCATGGCGCGGGTGCCGCCGTAGAGCAGGACCACGCCGATGGTGAGGTTGCCGAGCAGCTTGATGCCGGGGCCGTAGATGGCGACGAGCTGGAACGACCGCTCGTTGGCCTTGCGGTAGGCGCCGTTGACGTCGGCGAAGATCGCCTGGTTGCGCGGCTCGCGGCGGAACGCGTGCACCGCGCGGATGCCGCCGAGCGACTCGACGAAGTGCACGATGACGAGTGCCACGGTCTCGCGGGTGCGCCGGTAGGCGGCGGCGGAGTTGCGCCGGAACCACCGGGTCAGCCACAGCAGCAGCGGGAAGCAGAGCAGCGTCACGATGCCGAGCGGCAGGTCGAGCAGGAGGATGATCACGCCGATGCTGCCGATGGACAGCACGGCGGTGACGAGGCCGTCGAGACCGGTGTCGAGCAGCTCGCTGATCGCGTCGACGTCCGAGGTGAGGCGAGAGATCACGCGCCCGGACGTGTACGACTCGTGGAACGACAGCGACAGCCGCTGGAAGTGGTCGAACACCCGCCGCCGCAGGTCGAACAGCACCCGCTGGCCCATCCGGCCGGTGACGACGAGGAACGTCCGCCGCAACGCCGCCTGCACGGCGGTGGCGAGCAGGAACAGCACGACGATGACGACCAGCGTGCGCGGCGACTCGCCGCGGGTGATCGGCGGGATGCCGTTGTCGATGCCGAGCTTGACGAGGTACGGCCCGGCCATGGCGGCGGCGTTCTCGACCAGGACGACGAGGAGCAGCAGCCACAGGGTGCGGCGGTGCGGCGCGAGCAGCGAACGCAGCAGCCGCCGCGACCGGGCCCGCAGCAGCAGCGAGACGTCGGAGGTGAGGTCGTCGTCGCGCTCGGCGGCGACGCCGCGCCACTCGGCGACGGGCGGCGCGGCCGGGGCGGGCGCGGCGTACGCCGGGTCCCCGGGGGCGGCCGGGTCGGGCGGGGCGGCGTGCTCGGCGGGGGCGCCGGCCGGGGCGGAGGCGGTGCCGGGGAGGCGCGGGGTCACGCGGCCTCCGCTTCCTGGGACAGGATCGCTCGGTAGGCGGGGTGCGAGGCGAGCAGCTCGCTGTGCGTGCCGGTGGCGACGACGGTGCCGCCGTCCAGGAACGCCACCCGGTCGGCCAGCGCGAGCGTCGACGGCCGGTGCACGACGACCAGCCCGGTCGTGCCGCGCAGCACCCGGCCCAGCGCCTCCTCGACCAGCGCCTCGGTGTGCACGTCCAGCGCGGAGAGCGGGTCGTCCAGCACGAGCACGCGCGGCCGGCCGATGACGGCGCGCGCCAGCGCGAGCCGCTGCCGCTGCCCGCCGGACAGCGACAGGCCCTGCTCGCCGACGCGGGTGTCGAGCCCGAACGGCAGGTCCCGCGCGAACTCCGCCTGCGCCAGCGCGAGCGCCGCGTCGACCTCGTCCTCGGTGGCGTCGGGCGTGCCGAGGAGGAGGTTCTCCCGGACGGACGCGGAGAACAGGATCGGCTCCTCGAACGCCGTCGCGACGACGCGGCGCAGCGAGTCGAGCCGCACGTCGCGGATGTCGACGCCGTCGAGCGTGATCCGGCCGCCGGTGACGTCGTAGAGGCGGGGCACGAGGGCGGCGAGCGTGGTCTTGCCGGACCCGGTGGCGCCGACGAGCGCGACGGTCTCGCCGGGCGCGACGTCGAGCCAGACGTCGCGCAGCACGGGCTCGGCGGTGCCGGGGTAGGCGAACGTCACGCCCTCGAAGCGCAGCCGTCCCTCCGGCTCAGTCAACGTGACCGCGCCGGGCCGGTCGACGATCGCCGGCTCGGTGTCGAACACCTCGTAGATCCGGTCCGCGGCGGTCGACGCCTCCTGCGCCGTGGCGAGGATCCAGCCGAGCGCCTCGACCGGCCAGACCAGGTAGAGCATCAGCGACATGAACGCCACGAGCCCGCCGACGGTGAGCAGCCCCCGCCCCACCGCCAGAGCCCCGAAGAGGAGGACCACGGCGAGCGTGAGGTTGGGGATGATCTCGATGAGCGACCAGAACCTCGCGCGCAGGCGCACGCTCGCCATGGACGACTCGTAGAGCCGCTCGGCGCCGCGCTCGAACGCCTCGCCGACCAGCCGGCGCCGCCCGAACGCCTTGATGACGCGGATGCCGGTCGCCGCCTCCTCGACCTGCGTGGTGAGGTCCCCCTGCTCGTCCTGCACGCGCCGGGACACCTGCGCGTACCGCCGCTCGAACGCCGCCGACAGCGCCGTGATCGGCACCGCCGAGAGCGCGACCACGAAGCCGAGCGGCGCGTAGAGCGAGATGAGCAGGCCGACGACGGTGAGGAACGTCGCGATGTTGACGACGAGGAACACCAGCCCGAAGCCGATGAACCGCCGGATCACGCCGAGGTCGGTCGTCGCCCGGGAGAGGAGCTGGCCGGACTGCCACCGGTCGTGGAAGGCCACCGGGAGCCGCTGGAGGTGCGCGTAGAGGTCGTCCCGGACGTGCGTCTCGATGCCGAGCGCGAAGTACGACTGGATCCACCGGCGCAGGAACGCGAGGAACGCCTCGACCACGCCCAGCCCCAGCGCGAGCAGGCCGAGCGGGAGCAGCCGCGCGTGCTGGCCGTGCCGCACCGGCCCGTCGATCACGGACTTGGTGACGAGCGGGATGAGGATGCCCGCGCCGATGCCGACGAACGCCAGCACGGTCATCAGGACCATCTGGCCGAGGTACGGCCGGACGTAGGTCCGGACGCGCCACAGCGAGTGGAAGCGGCGGGTGGAGGGCACCCGACGACGCTACCCCGGGGCGGTGACAGGAAGCGCGGCGTTAACGCCCGGCTGTGGACGGCGCGGGAAGCCTGTGGACGCAACTACCCTGGCACCCATGAAGTGCACCCGTTGCCGAGGCCGCGCCGTCGTGGAGGTCCCGCGCGCGAACGCGGCGTTCTGCGGCGACTGCTTCACCGAGTCCTACGTCCGCAACCTCGTGACGCGCGCGATCCGGCACGACCGGATGTTCGGCCACACCGAACGCATCCTGGTCGCGGTGTCCGGCGGGAAGGACTCGCTGGCGCTGTGGGACCTGCTGCTGGACCTCGGTTACCGGGCGGACGGGCTGTACCTGGGACTGGGCATCGGCGGCTACAGCACGCGCTCGCACGAGGTCTGCCAGGCGTTCGCGGACGCGCGCGGCGCGACGCTGGTCAGCGTCGACGTCGGCGAGCGGGCGGGCTTCACGATCCCGCAGGCGGCCGCGACGAAGCGCCGCCCGGCGTGCGCGATCTGCGGGCTGTCCAAGCGTCACCTGTTCAACGCCGTCGCGCGCGAGCACGGCTACGACGTGGTCGCGACCGGCCACAACCTCGACGACGAGGTCGCCGTGCTGCTCGGCAACGTGCTGCGCTGGGAGACCGACTACCTGGCCCGCCAGTCGCCGGTGCTGGACGGCACGCACGAGTCGCTCGTGAAGAAGGTGAAGCCGCTGTACCGGGTCGCGGAGCGGGAGACGGCGGCGTACTGCGTGCTCAAGGGGATCGAGTACGTCGTCGAGGAGTGCCCGCTGGTCGAGGGCAACACGCAGATGCGCTACAAGGGCCTGCTCGACGCGCTGGAGGCGGCCAGCCCGGGGACGAAGCACAACTTCCTGTTCGGGTTCCTGGAGAAGGGCCGCGCGCACTTCCCGTCCGACGGTGCCGAGCTCAACGCCTGCGTCGAGTGCGGGTCCGCGACGCCGGGGGAGCGGTGCGCGTTCTGCCGGTCGAAGGAGCTCATCACGCTGGCGATCGGCGAACGCCCCGCCGGCTGGGCGCCGGCCGGGTCGGCGTGACCGGACCCACGGGGGCGGCCGCGCGGCGCGGACCGCTCCGGCCGGGCGACCGCGTCCAGCTCACCGACCCGAAGAAGCGGATGCACACGATCACGCTCGCGACCGGCGGGCAGTTCCACACCCACCGCGGCATCGTCAGCCACGACGACCTGATCGGCGGCCCCGACGGCGTCGTCGTGAAGTCGACGGCCGGGACGCCGTACCTCGCGATGCGACCGTTGCTCGCGGACTACGTGCTGTCGATGCCGCGCGGCGCGCAGGTGATCTACCCGAAGGACGCGGCGCTCATCGTCGGGTACGCCGACGTCTTCCCCGGCGCGCGGGTCGTGGAGGCCGGCGCCGGCTCGGGCGCGCTGACCTGCTCGCTGCTGCGCGCGGTCGGCGACGAGGGGTCGGTCCACTCCTACGAGCTGCGGCCGGAGTTCGCGGACGTCGCCCGCGCCAACGTCCTGCGCTTCTTCGGCGTGCAGCACCCGGCCTGGGAGCTGACCGTCGGCGACCTCGCGGGCGCGGACGACACCGACGTGGACCGCGTGGTGCTGGACATGCTCGCGCCGTGGGACGTGCTCGACACGGTCTCGCGGATGCTCGTCCCCGGCGGCGTCGTCTGCGCCTACGTCGCCACGACGACGCAGCTCTCCCGCACGGTCGAGGCGCTGCGCGCGCACGAGACGTTCACCGAGCCGTGGTCGATGGAGTCGCTCGTCCGCACCTGGCACACCGAGGGGCTCGCGGTGCGGCCGGACCACCGGATGGTCGCGCACACGGCGTTCCTCGCGTTCGCCCGGCGGCTGGCCGACGGGGTCGCGCCGCCGCCGGTCCGCCGCCGCCCGTCGAAGGGGATGGAGGCGGCGGAGGAGTGACCTGGCGGGTGCGGCCGTGGATCCGCGCGGCGGCCGTGGGCGGCTACCTCCTGCTCGCCGCGCAGCAGGTGGTCGTCTACCGGACCGGGCCGCGGCGCGAGGTGCGCGACGGCTGGGTCGTGCTGGCCGGCTACGTCCTGCTCGTCTGGCTGCTGGCGTTCCGGCCGTACCTGCGCATCGACGGGGACGACGTCGTCGTGCGCAACCCGTTGCGGCGCACGCGGTTCCGGCGTGCCGACGTCACCGGGTGGACGTTCACCGGGACGGGGCTGGCGTTCTTCCTCCGCGACGGGCGGGCGGTGACGACGATCGTGTTCCAGAACACCCGCGCCGCCGCCGCGGTCCCGCGCTGGCACGGTGCCGTCGAGGCCGTGACGGGCCGGCCGCCGGACTGACTGTCACGTCCCGGCCCGCTGTCTCGTCTACGGACCGAGACGAAGGGAGAACGCCATGCGGGTCTTCGTGGCGGGTGCCGGCGGCGCCGTGGGGCGCCGGCTGGTCCCGATGCTGGTCGAACGCGGCCACGAAGTGGTCGGCACGACGCGGACGCCGGCGAAGGTCGAGACGCTGCGGCGGCTCGGCGCGGAGCCGGTGCTGCTCGACGGGCTGGACGCGGCGGCGGTCGGTGAGGCGGTCGCGCGCGCCGAGCCGGACGCCGTCGTGCACGAGATGACGGCGCTGGCCGGGCTCGGCAGCCTGCGGCGGTTCGACCGGGTGTTCGCGCGGACGAACGCGCTGCGCACCCGCGGCCTGGACCACCTGCTGGCCGCGGCGACGGCCGCCGGCGCGCGGTTCGTGGCGCAGAGCTACACCGGCTGGACCAACGCGCCCGGCACCGGCCTCGCGACGGAGGACGACCCGCCGGACCCGCACCCGGCGAAGGCGCAGCGGGAGACACTCGCCGCGATCGCCCACCTCGAACGCGCCACCGTCGAGGCGGGCGGGCTGGCGTTGCGGTACGGCTTCCTCTACGGCCCCGGCGCGTCCGAGGAGCTGGTCGCGGTCGTCCGCAAGCGGGCGTTCCCGCTGGTGGGGGAGGCGCGCGGGGTGGCGTCGTTCGTGCACGTGGACGACGCGGCGGCGGCCACCGCAATCGCCGTCGAGCGCGGCGCGCCGGGCGTCTACAACGTCGTCGACGACGAGCCGGCGGCGTTCGCCGAGTGGCTGCCGTTCCTCGCGGAGACGATCGGGGCGCCGCCGCCGCGGCGGGTGCCGGTCGGCCTCGCCCGGCTGCTCGCCGGCGAGGTGCCGGTGCGGATGTCGACCCGCGGCCGCGGCGCGTCGAACGCGAAGGCGCGGCGCGAGCTCGGCTGGACGCCGCGGTACCCGAGCTGGCGCGACGGGTTCCGCGGCGGGCTGGCCGAGAACGACCCGGTCCGGGCGTGAGCGACGATGGCACCGTGCCGGACGACGAGGTGTACCGCGAGCTGCGGCCGCTGCTGTTCGCGATCGCGTACCGGATGCTGTCCGGCGTGGCGGACGCGGAGGACGTCGTGCAGGAGGCGTTCCTGCGCTACCGCTCCGCGACGGCGGCCGGCGAGCGCGTCGCCTCGCCGCGCGCCTACCTGTCGACCGTCACGACGCGGCTGTGCATCGACCACCTGCGCTCGGCCCGCAACCGCCACGAGCAGTCCGTCGGCACCTGGCTGCCGGAGCCGGTCCTGACCGGCGCCGACCCGGCCGAGCACGCGGAGCTCGCCGACTCGCTGTCCATGGCGTTCCTCCTCCTGCTCGAACGCCTCTCGCCCGTCGAGCGCGCGGTGTTCCTGCTGCACGACGTGTTCGGGTACGCGTTCGACGAGGTCGCGGGCATCGTCGGCAAGAGCGTCGACAACTGCCGGCAGCTCGCCCTCCGCGCGCGCCGGCACGTCGAGGCGGGGCGGCCGCGGTTCGAGGCGGACCGGCAACGCCGCGACGAGCTGGCCGCGCGGTTCCTCGCGGCCATGGGCGACGGCGACGTCGGCGCGCTCGTGTCGCTGCTCGCCGAGGACGTCGTCGTGCAGGGCGACAGCGGCGGCGGCCGGCCCGCGTGGGGCCGCGAGATCACCGGCCGCGACCGCGTCGCGCGGCTGCTCGCCGGGATGTCGCGGCAGATCCGCGAGGCGGGCGGCACGCTGCGCGCCAGCGAGGTCAACGGCCAGCCCGGCGCGCTCTGCCTCGCGCCGGACGGGCGGCTGGTCAGCGTGTTCGCGTTCGACCTCGCGGACGGGGTGGTGACGGCGGTGCGCTCGGTCATCAACCCGCACAAGCTCGGCCACCTGGGCGAGCTCGCCGACCCGCGCGAGCTGGTCCGCGCGAGCAATCGCCGCCCCGGCCGTTGACGCAGGCATGACCCGTGCCCTGCTGCTCCTGTCCGTCGCCGCCGCCGCGGCGTTCGCCGCGCCGGCCGCCCACGCCGACACCACCTGCCAGGACGTCGCCGGCGTCACGACCGCGTGCGTGACGGTCGACACCGCGACCCCCGGGGTGGGCGTGCAGGCCGGCCCGCTCTGCGTGGTCGTGCTCGCGTCCTGCTCGTAACGCGTCAGGCGGCGGGGCCGGCCACCCGGCTGCCGTCGGGGCGTTCGACGAAGATGCAGTCGCCGGGGCAGCCCTCGGCCGACTCGATGACGTCCTTGACGCAACGGTGCGGCACCGGCACCCGCGCGCCCGGCGCGGTGAGCAGCTCCCCGGCGGCGTCCTTCACGTAGGCGAGGCCGTCGACGTCGAACTCGAACACCGCCGGCGCGAGCTGCACGCAGAGCCCGTCGCCCGTGCACAGGTCCTGGTCGACGCGGACCAGGACCGTCTCGTCCGCCACGCCACCGAACCTAACATCGCGTGTTCGCCCCGCCCCGGTGAGAGCACGGATATAGGCTGGCGCGGACGAGGATTGGGGAGGTGACCGCCGGTGTCCGCAGGCCGCAAGGACGACGCGGAGGCGCGTGCAGCGCGGTACGAGAAGGAGGTCGCCGACCTCCAGACCCAGGTCGGGTTCCTCGAGGAGGAGGTCGGCCTCCTCCGCCGCAAGCTGACCGACTCGCCGCGCCAGGCGAAGGTGCTCGAGGAGCGCCTCACCGAGGCGCAGGCGACCATGGCCAGCCTGACGGGCCAGAACGAGCGGCTCGTCGCCACCCTCAAGGAGGCGCGCGACCAGATCGTCGCGCTGAAGGAGGAGGTCGACCGGCTCGCGCAGCCGCCGAGCGGCTACGGCATCTTCCTCGCGGCGCACGACGACGACACCGTCGACGTGTTCCACGGCGGCCGGAAGATCCGCGTCACGATCAGCCCGACCATCGACGTGACCGAGCTCCGCAAGGGGCAGGAGGTCATGCTCAACGAGGCCCTCAACGTCGTCCGCGCGCTGGAGTTCGAGCGGCAGGGCGACGTCGTCCTCCTCAAGGAGGTACTCGAGGGCGGCGACCGCGCGCTCGTCATCGGCCACACCGACGAGGAGCGCGTCGTCATGCTGGCCGACCCGCTCATGGACGGCCCGCTGCGCGCCGGCGACTCGCTGCTCGTCGAGCCGCGGTCCGGCTGGGCGTACGAGCGCATCCCCAAGAGCGAGGTCGAGGAGCTGGTCCTCGAGGAGGTCCCGGACATCGACTACTCGCAGATCGGCGGCCTCATGGCGCAGATCGAGTCGATCCGCGACGCCGTCGAGCTGCCGTTCCTGCACGCCGACCTGTTCAAGGAGCACCAGCTCCGGCCGCCGAAGGGCGTCCTGCTCTACGGCCCGCCCGGCTGCGGCAAGACGCTCATCGCCAAGGCCGTCGCGAACTCTCTCGCCAAGAAGGTCGCCGAGGTCACCGGCAAGCCGGAGGGCCGCTCGTACTTCCTCAACATCAAGGGCCCCGAGCTGCTCAACAAGTACGTCGGCGAGACCGAGCGGCAGATCCGGCTGATCTTCCAGCGCGCCCGCGAGAAGGCGCAGGAGGGCACGCCCGTCATCGTCTTCTTCGACGAGATGGACTCGATCTTCCGCGTCCGCGGCTCCGGCGTCTCCAGCGACGTCGAGAACACCATCGTTCCCCAGCTCCTGTCGGAGATCGACGGCGTCGAGTCGTTGAAGAACGTCGTCGTCATCGGCGCCTCGAACCGCGAGGACATGATCGACCCGGCGATCCTGCGCCCCGGCCGCCTCGACGTGAAGATCAAGATCGAACGCCCCGACGCGGAGTCCGCGAAGGACATCTTCAGCAAGTACATCACCCCCGAGCTGCCCATCCACGAGGACGACCTGGCCGAGCACGGCGGCGACCGCGACGCGACCTGCGCGGCGCTGATCCAGGCCACCGTCGAGCGGATGTACTCCGACGACGAGAGCAACCGCTTCCTCGAGGTGACCTACGCCAACGGCGACAAGGAGGTCCTGTACTTCAAGGACTTCAACTCCGGCGCCATGATCGAGAACATCGTCGCCCGCGCGAAGAAGATGGCGATCAAGGACTTCCTCGACGTGGGGGCCAAGGGGATCCGGCTGTCGCACCTGATGGGGGCGATCGTGGACGAGTTCAAGGAGAACGAGGACCTCCCGAACACCACGAACCCCGACGACTGGGCGCGCATCTCCGGCAAGAAGGGCGAGCGGATCGTCTACATCCGCACGCTCATCTCGGGCACCAAGGGCAACGAGGCCGGCCGCTCCATCGACACGATCTCCAACACCGGCCAGTACCTCTAGGGCTCGCCGCCTTGCGGTCCCTGGTCGGGTCGGGCTGCCGGTCCCGCGAGTTCCGCATTCGCTCCCGTAGTCGCGGGACCGGCAGCCCGACCCGCCCGTCGTCCGTCTAGGCTTCTCGCATGACGGTGCGGCGGGTCGTCGGGATCGAGACGGAGTACGGCATCTCGGTGCCCGGGCAGCCCGGGTTCAACGCGATGGTGTCCTCCTCGCTCGTCGTCAACGCGTACGCGCCCGCACGGGAGCGGCGGACGCGGTGGGACTTCGAGGAGGAGTCGCCGCTGCGGGACGCGCGGGGCTTCGACCTCGCGCACGAGGTCGGCGAGGCGTCGTCCGGCGACGACGAGCTCGGCCTCGCCAACGTCATCCTCACCAACGGCGCGCGGCTCTACGTCGACCACGCGCACCCCGAGTACTCCACGCCCGAGGTCACCTCGCCGCTCGACGCGGTCCGCTGGGACAAGGCCGGGGAACGCGTCATGGCCGAGGCGGCGCGCCGCGCGGCGGCGATCCCCGGCACGGCGCCGGTGCAGCTCTACAAGAACAACACCGACAACAAGGGCGTCTCGTACGGCTGCCACGAGAACTACCTGATGGCGCGGGCGACGCCGTTCGCGGAGATCGTGCGGCACCTCACGCCGTTCTTCGTGAGCCGCCAGGTGTTCTGCGGCGCGGGGCGGGTGGGGACGGGGCAGGACGGGCGCGGGCACGCGTTCCAGATCAGCCAGCGGGCCGACTTCTTCGAGGTCGAGGTCGGGCTGGAGACGACGCTGAAGCGGCCGATCATCAACACCCGCGACGAGCCGCACGCCGACCCGGAGAAGTACCGCCGGCTGCACGTCATCATCGGCGACGCGAACCTCAACGAGGTCTCCACCTACCTCAAGGTCGGTACGACGTCGCTGGTGCTGGCGATGATCGAGGCCGGGTTCGTCGACCGCGACCTGTCGGTCGAGGCGCCGGTGACGGCGCTGCGCGCGGTGAGCCACGACCCGTCGCTGAAGCACCTGGTCACGCTGCGGGACGGCCGCAGGCTGACGGCGGTGCAGCTCCAGATGGAGTACCTGGAGCTGGCCCGGAAGTTCGTGGAGAGCGGCGGCGGCGAGGCCGACGACCAGACCGCCGACGTGCTGGCGCGGTGGGAGAGCGTGCTGACCCGGCTGGAGGACGACCCGGCGACCTGCGGCCGCGAGGTGGACTGGGTGGCGAAGCTCGCGATCCTCGACGGGTACCGCGACCGCGAGTCGCTGGACTGGGACAGCCACAAGCTCCAGCTCGTGGACCTCCAGTACCACGACGTCCGCCCCGACAAGGGCCTCTACAACCGCCTGGTGGCGCGCGGCAGCGTCGAGCGCCTCGTCGCCGAGGACGACGTGACCGCGGCGATGACCGCGCCGCCGGAGGACACCCGCGCGTACTTCCGCGGCCGCTGCCTCGACAAGTACGCCGGCGAGGTCGCCGCCGCGTCGTGGGACTCGGTGATCTTCGACGTGGGGCGGGACTCGTTGCAGCGGGTGCCGACGATGGAGCCGCTGCGCGGGACGAAGACGCACGTAGGCGAGCTGCTCGACGCGTGCGACACTGCCGCTGAGCTGGTCGACCACCTTTCGGGCGGCCGGTAGCGAACCTGCCGGGCCGGTCGCGGCTCGTAGCAGGGGAAGGGGGTGGCTCATGCGTGCCTTGCGGTGGTTGCTCGCGCCGGTGCTGCTGGCGCCGGTGCTGCTGCTCGCGCCGAACGGCGCGGCGAAGCCGGTGGTGGCGACGCTGACGCCGGGACGGGCGGCGTTCTGGAAGAGCACGGGCGCCCACGACTACGTCATCGCCGTGCGCCCGGGCGGGCACCGGCTGCGGGTGGCGTTCGACCACCCCGACTTCCGGCGCGGCGTCTTCGGCGAGCTGCTCGCCCCGAACGGCAAGGCCGTGGCATACCTGAACGGCTGGGACAGCGGCGAGGCGTACATCGCCAAGCCGGCGCCGGGGCTGTGGACGCTGCGGATGGATGCGGAGTACAACGAGGTCCGGATGCGGGCCAAGCTGGAGACCGCGCCGCCGCCCGCGCCGCGCAAGCCGGTCGCGTTGCTGCCGAACCTCCGGCTGGTGCCGCCGCACGAGTTCACGTTCTCGGCGCCGCTGTCCGGCGGCCGGAACTTCTACGTCGACGACGTCGGCGCCCCCACGTCCTGCACCGCCGACGACATCGCCGAGCAGGCCGGCGTCCGCTGCCTGCGCTTCTCGCTCGGGCCCGCGAACGTCGGGCAGGGGCCGTTGGAGCTGGTGTTCCCCGGCAACGAGGGCCTGGTGCTGCCCGGCAAGGCGTCGCAGGTGGTCCTCTGGTCCGACGGGCACCGCACGACCCGCCCGGCGGGGGAGTTCCAGTACCACAAGACGCACGCCCACTATCACCACAGCGGCTTCGGCAAGCTCGAGCTGCTCAAGGTCACCGACCCCAAGCGCGGCACCATGACCGTCGCCGGCGCCGGACCGAAGCAGGGCTTCTGCACCGGCGACGTGAAGATCGCCGACTGGGCGGTGTTCGGCGGCGTGCAGAACAGCGCCGACTCCACCTGCCTGGAGAGCGCCGGCTTCGTCTACGACCCGACGCGCGGCACCAAGATGGGGCTGTCGCCCGGCTGGGCCGACCTGTACTCGTGGGAGCAGGACGGCAACTACGTCGACTTCGGCATCAACACCGACGGCCGCTACCTGGTCCGCTCCACCGCCGACGCGCTGAACAACGTCCTGGAGTCCGACGAGAGCGACAACACCGCCTACGCCTACATCGAGGTCACCGGCACCACCATCAAGGTGCTCGAACGCGGCCGCGGCCTGTCCCCGTGGGACCGCCGCAAGGTCGTCGTCCACGACGGCCTGCACCCGCTGGCCGGGATGTAGGGCCCGCCGTCACACGCGCGGGATAGGGTCGCCGTAGGACGGCGTACCCCCTGCGGAGGCGGCGATGGCGACGAAGGACACCGGCGGCGGGCAGCAGCGCGCGACCCGCAAGTCGGACGAGGTCGACGAGGTCGAGGCGACCGCGTCCGAGGACGTCCAGGAACGGCACGAGAAGCTGTCCGACGACGTCGACGCGCTGCTGGACGAAATCGACGACGTATTAGAGGAAAATGCGGAGGACTTTGTCCGCGGGTTCATTCAGAAAGGGGGGCAGTAGCCCATTTCCGAGAATCCTCCGACGAAGAAGTCAAAATGGTGTCCGGAATGCGGTACGTGGAAGGTCCGCAGCGATTTCTTCACCGACCGGCGCAGTCGTAGCGGGCTGACGTCCTACTGCAAGCCCTGCATGACCAGGCGCAACGCCGAGTCCAAGGCGCGCCGCGCGCGCGGCGAGCGGGTCGAGGTGCGCCGGCCGACCCGACGGGTGGAGTCGACCTATACCGACAAGACCTGCCCCCGGTGCGGGCGGACGTTCCCGCTGGAGGGCTTCGCGGTCAATCGCACCCGCTCGCGCGGGATCGGCGCCTACTGCCTCGACTGCCACAACGAGATCGTGCGGGCCAACAAGGAGAAGAACCACGGCAGCACCCGGAACGACCACCTCAAGCGGCGGTACGGCATGACCGCGGAGGAGGTGGCCGTGCTCATCGAGGAGCAGGGCGGCCGGTGCGCGATCTGCCGCGAGCGGCCGGCCGAGCACGTCGACCACGACCATGACACCGGCGAGGTCCGGGGCGTGCTCTGCTTCACCTGCAACTGCGGGCTCGGCAACTTCCGCGACCGGCCGGACCTGCTCGACCTGGCCGTGCACTACCTCGAGGACACGTTCTACGAGAACCGACTGGTGGAGGCACCCGCGTGACGGACCTGACGGGAGGGCGGCTCCCCGCGGCGTTCACGACGCCGGGGACAAGCTCGTTCACGGAGTTCCTGGCGACGCAGTCGCCGGAGCTGCTGCCGAGCCGGCGGGTGCTGCCGGGGACGCTGACGGAGGTGCCGCACGCGACGACGATCGTCGCCGCGACGAGCGCCACCGGCGTCGTCATGGCGGGCGACCGGCGCGCGACGATGGGGCTGCAGATCGCGCAGCGGGACATCGAGAAGGTGTTCCAGGCCGACGAGTACTCCTGCGTCGGCATCGCCGGCACGGCCGGCATGGCGATCGAGATGGTGCGGCTGTTCCAGGTCGAGCTGGAGCACTACGAGAAGCTCGAAGGGTCGACGCTGTCGCTGGAGGGCAAGGCGAACCGCCTGTCCACGATGATCCGCGGCAACCTGCCGATGGCGATGCAGGGCCTCGCGGTCGTGCCGCTGTTCGCGGGCTACGACCTCGACGGCCAGTTCGGCCGCATCTTCAGCTACGACATCACCGGCGGGAAGTACGAGGAGCACTCGTTCTACTCGGTGGGGTCGGGCAGCGGGCCGGCGCGGGGGGCGTTGAAGAAGCGGTTCCGCGAGGGGATGACCGACGCGGAGACGGTGCGGGTGGCCGTCGACGCGCTGTATGACGCCGCCGACGAGGACGCCGGCACCGGCGGCCCCGACCTGATCCGCAAGATCTACCCGGTGGTCGCGGTGGTCAACGCCGACGGCTTCCGCCGGGTCCCCGACCCGGAGGTCGGCGAGGTCGTGCAGGCCATCGTCGCCGAACGCCACGAACGACCCGGAGGGTAGGCAGCCGTGACGACCCCGTTCTACGTCTCGCCCGAGCAGTTCATGCGGGA